>CAJFJP010000122.1 GCA_904384255.1 Candidatus Timburyella stercoris | reverse complement strand
TGTTGAGGAAATATATGCGGCGCGTGATATACTTAAAGCCGTAGGTAAAAGAAAGTGCGGACCTATGCTTATTTCCTGCCCGACCTGCGGCCGCACCAAAATTGATTTGATATCTCTTGCAAAAGAGGTGGAGCAGCGGCTGGAGGGCTGTACGAAAGATATAACTGTTGCTGTTATGGGATGCGAGGTAAACGGCCCTGGCGAGGCGTCGCATGCAGATATAGGAATAGCCGGCGGAAAGGGCTGCGGAGTGATAATTAAAAAGGGAGAAATACTGCGTCGTGTTCCGCAGGAGCGGCTTGTGGACGAGCTTATGGCGGAAATTGATAAAATGTAATAGGCTGTTGTTATTGGCATTTAGATGAATGCCGTGCTGCTGTGTCCGCTGAAATATTCGGCGTAAAATAGCGAGTTTTGTGATATATAACTGTTGAAATAATTGAGAAAAATATCTTTTTATTTGTGATAATGTTTATTTATTAACGGGCATGCAAATAATCAGTGTAAATTACATATTTGGAGAAAGTAATGGAGAGCAAAAAATTTATAGATTTATTCGGAGAATACATAAGCGGCAGTCTTAAAGAGGCGATTGGGAGTGCAGACATATCTTCCTGCTCACTTAATAAGGGTGAGAGAAGCATTAAAATTATGCTACAAAGCAGCAGCATAATTCCGCCAGTTGCTTTGCATGAGACAAAGGCGGCGCTGATACAAAGCTTAAATCTCAAAAGCGCTCAGATAGAAATAAAATATGCTGCCGGACTTTTTAATCCGGCGGCTGCTATGACTATAATAGATGAGATGAAGATAAGAAGTTCGCGTGTAAACGGATTTTTTGACGGAGCGGAAGTTGAAATATCAGGCGATACTATTACTTATAAAATCCGCAACGGCGGATACACGGCGGTGGCAAGCCTTGGCCTTGAGAAAGAAATAGCCGATGTAATAGAACAGGAGTTTGGCGTAAGATATAAGATAGTATTCGACGGAAATTTGGAAGCGTCGGAGGAGGAGACGGAGAAAATAAGGGCAGAGGCGGCAAGGCAGGCGGCGGAGGAAAATCGAAAAAAGGCAATGGCTGCCGATGCGGGGAAAAAGTCCGGTGCTGAAAAGGCGGTTATAAAGAGAAAAGAGCATGACGGCATTGCTGACGAAGGCATGAACTATTATCCGGCAAGCGCTGTGGTGCTGCTCGGCAAAGAGATTAAAGGCAAGCCTATTGAAATGAAAGCCATTACTCCGTTTAATGACAATGTTATAGTCTGGGGTAAGGTATTTGATATAGAGCGTCGGGAGACCAGAAACGGAGACAAAATAGGCATAAGCTTCTGCATTACCGATAAAACTTGGTCGTATAAGGTTAAGACATATCTTAAAAAGAGCGATGCAAAAGCGTTAGACCCGCTGGAAAACGGCATGACGGTGCTTATTTCCGGAAATATGACGGACGATACGTTTGAAAAGGAATATACTATAAAACCGCGCGATATATCTGTGGTGGAGCCGTATATCCGTAAAGACACAGCGAAAGAGAAGCGTGTGGAGCTGCACATGCACACCAATATGTCCAGCATGGACGCCATGACCAGCGCAACCGACCTTATAAACCGCGCTTATAAATGGGGGCACAAGGCTGTTGCAATCACTGACCACGGCGTTGTACAGGCCTTTCCGGAGGCAATGCTGGCGGCAAAGAGCATACGCAAGTCCGGCGGCGATTTTAAGGTAATATACGGCGTTGAGGCGTATTTTGTAAACGATTTGATAGGCGCTGTAACAGGGAACAGCCAAAACAGCACTTCTGACACTTTTATTGTTTTTGACGTTGAGACGACCGGACTTTCGGCGGCAAACGACCGGCTTACCGAAATAGGTGCTGTTAAGGTTGTAAACGGCGAGATAAAAGAGTCATTTAACATATTTGTCAATCCTGAGCGGCCGATACCGCAGAAGATAACCGAGCTTACCAGCATTACGGACGAGATGGTAAAAGACGCGCCTAAGGAAGAAGAGGCGGTTCGTCAATTTTTAGAATTTTCCGGTGAGGACGCTGTTTATGTTGCGCATAATGCAAACTTTGACATATCCTTTATAAAAAGCGCATGCGGTCGGCATAATATAGCCTTTGACCCGACCTTTATCGATACCGTCGTTATGGCTCGCGCGCTTATGAAGGATTTGCGCAATTACAAGCTTGACACAGTGGCAAAGGGGCTGTCATTAGGCGATTTCCACCATCACCGCGCCTGCGACGACGCCGACATTTTAGCAAGGATATTCCTGCGTTTTTTGGAAATGCTTCCAAGCGAGTGCAAATCCGTTTCGCAGATTAATACCGCACTTACCGGCTCGGACGTTAAAAGGCTGCCGTCAAGGCACCAGATAATTCTTGTAAAAAATGCGGCGGGACTTAAAAACTTGTACAAGCTTATTTCCGCATCTCATCTTGAATATTATTATAAGAAGCCGCTTATACCAAAGACGCTGCTTAATAAGCACCGCGATGGGCTTCTCCTTGGCAGTGCCTGCGAGGCAGGCGAGCTTTACGACGCCATAAAGCTCGGCCGGCCGTGGGGAGAGCTGCTTAGTATAGCGGAATATTATGATTATCTTGAAATACAGCCGATAGCCAACAACATGTTCCTTGTAGACGAGGGCATAGTTAATGACGAAAATCAGATAAGAGAGTTTAACAAAACGGTGGTAAGGCTTGGCGAGAAGCTTAAAAAGCCGGTAGTCGCAACCTGCGACGTCCATTTTCTGGATAAGGACGATGCTGTATTCCGATCAATATTACAGGCGGGCCAAGGCTTTAAGGATGCCGACAGGGCGGTGCCGCTTTATCTTCGTACCACTGACGAAATGCTTAAGGAGTTTGAATATTTAGGCAAAGAAAAAGCATATGAGGTTGTTGTAACCAACACAAACAAAATAGCAGACATGATAGATGGAGATATACTGCCTATACCCGACGGCAATTTTCCGCCTTCTATTGACGGCGCCGACGATACTCTTAAGAACACCACTATGAACAGAGCGCGGGAAATATACGGCGACCCGCTGCCGGAAATAGTAGAGAAGCGGCTGGAAAAGGAGCTTGGCTCTATAATAAACAACGGCTTCTCTGTTATGTATGTTACGGCGCAGGAGCTGGTGGCTGACTCGGAAGCGCATGGCTACTTAGTCGGCTCAAGAGGGTCTGTAGGTTCATCGCTGGTCGCATCTATGGCGGGAATATCAGAGGTTAACCCAATGGCACCACATTATGTCTGCCCCAAGTGTAAATACAGTGAATTTTTCACCGACGGCAGTGTGGGCTCCGGCTTCGATTTGCCGGAGAAAAAGTGCCCCAAATGCGGCGCCGAGCTTAACCGCGACGGTCATGATATACCATTTGAGACGTTCCTCGGATTTAAGGGAGACAAAACCCCGGATATCGACCTTAATTTTTCCGGCGAATATCAGTCATATGCGCATAAATTTACCGAGACGCTGTTCGGACGCGAAAACGTTTTTAAGGCCGGCACAATATCTACAGTGGCTGAGAAAACGGCTTTCGGCTTTGTGAAAAAGTATGCTGAGGAACGGGGAATAATACTTAACAAAGCTGAAACAAACCGCTTGGTTAAGGGCTGCACAGGTATAAAGCGCACTACCGGTCAGCATCCGGGCGGCATGGTTGTAATACCGAGAGATAAGGATGTTTACGACTTCACTCCAGTTCAGCATCCGGCAGACGATACCTCGTCGGACATGATAACAACGCACTTCGACTTCCACTCGCTGCACGACACTATACTCAAGCTCGATATACTCGGACACGATGTTCCGACGATTTATAAATATCTTGAAGAGTATACCGGCAAAGCGGTTATGGATGTACCAATGTCGGATAAAAAAGTTATGAGTCTGTTTACGTCGCCGGAGGCGCTGGGCGTTACTGAGGAGGATATAGACTGTCAGACGGGTTCGCTTTCTCTTCCTGAGCTTGGCACATCGTTTGTGCGGCAGATGCTTATGGAGACACAGCCCAAAACATTTTCTGACTTGCTGCAGATATCCGGACTTTCGCACGGAACCGATGTCTGGCTGGGCAACGCGCAGGAGCTTATTAAGAATAAAACATGCACCATTTCAGAAGTTATAGGTACGCGCGACAGCATTATGATATATCTTATGCATAAGGGACTTGAACCGTCTATGGCGTTTAATATAATGGAAATAGTGCGTAAGGGCAAGGCCACAAAGCTGCTGACTGAAGAACATATAAACGCCATGAAAGAACACGGAGTTCCGGGCTGGTATATAGACTCCTGCATGAAAATAAAGTACATGTTCCCAAAAGCGCACGCTGCTGCTTATATGATATCAGCGTTGAGGCTCGGCTGGTACAAGGTATATTATCCGGCGGAGTATTATGCGGCGTATTTTTCCGCCCGCGGCGAGGACATCGACGCTAAAACAGTGCTTGGCGGCTTATCAGTTGTTAAGGCAAAGATGAATGAGATAAAGATGAAGGGCAGGGAAGCAACGGCAAAGGAAAACGCAACATTCTCCACACTACAGATAGTAAGGGAAATGCTGGCTCGCGGAATATCCTTTTTGCCGGTCGATTTCTATAAGTCAAAATCACAAAAATATCTTGTCGAGGATGGTAATTTAAGGCTGCCGTTCGGCTCGCTCAGCGGTGTCGGAGAGGCAGCGGCGGATTCGCTTGAGCAGGCGGCAAAGAAGGGAGAATATTTGTCTAAAGAAGAATTGCAGTATACAGCCAACGTGTCTAAAACGGTTATGGAGGCAATGAACGAGATAGGCACTCTCGACTTTTTGCCGGACTCAAACCAGATGAAATTCTTTTAGATTTTTAACTAATAATTTTGTAATAGTCTATCTTGGGCTTAAATATATAGATAGTCCAAGCTGACGAAAGTCGAAGACAATATGGTTTTAAAGCCTGATTTTTGCATGAGTAGCGTTAAAAATCTCAGAAAAGGAACAATATTATTTGTGCTTTTTTCCTACATAGTCAAATTATTATGCTTAAAATTT
>CAJFJP010000121.1 GCA_904384255.1 Candidatus Timburyella stercoris | reverse complement strand
AAGGCCTGGTACGCGCATCTAACCAGGACTCATATTCGGCCGGCGAGCTTCCTGGTGGTGTAGCATGGGCTGTTGTATGTGACGGCATGGGCGGAGCCAATGGCGGTAATATAGCGAGCGTTACAGCAGTGAGGATACTGTCAGAGCATATATCTGCTTCATACCGCGAAGGCATGAGTTCTACATCTATAAAGACAATGTTGAGCTCGGCTATGTACGCAGCGAATGTGAGTGTATTTGACATGTCCCGCTCTGTTGAATCACTGGCAGGAATGGGCACGACTGCGGTGGCGGCAGTTATATCAGGCGGAGTGGCACATATAGTTCATGCTGGCGACAGCCGTGCGTATATAGCTGGCGGGGGTACTCTTGAGCAGATAACAAAGGACCATTCCATTGTACAGAACATGATAGAAAGTGGGCAGCTTACACCCGAAGAAGCGCAGTTTCATCCGCGCAAGAACGTAATAACGCGTGCGCTTGGCGTAAGCGAGACGGTGGATGTTGACTATAATGAAGTGGTAATAGAGCCGGGAAAGATGCTGCTTATATGTACGGATGGTTTAACTAATTATGTGAGCAGTGAGAGGATAATAGAGCTTATAAATATGAGCAATTTTTCCGATTTGCCGGGTATACTTATAGACGAGGCAAATACCGGTGGCGGCGGTGACAACATCACCGTAGTAGTTTTATCGGAGTAGGACAGGGAGTGAAGATTATTGGATAAATATATTGGAAAGCGGTTGGACGGGCGCTATGAAATTAAGGAAATAATAGGCGTCGGCGGCATGGCGATGGTGTATAAGGCATATGATACCATTGACGACCGTATAGTAGCGGTTAAGATACTTAGGGAAGAATTTTTGGCTAATGAGGAGTTCCGCCGCCGTTTCAAGAATGAATCCAAAGCAATAGCTGTGCTGTCGCATCCAAACATAGTAAAGGTTTATGATGTAAGCTTTGGAGATGAAATACAGTACATTGTAATGGAATATATAGACGGCATAACTCTAAAGCAGTATATAGAGCGCAAGCAGCGTCTTGATGAAAGAGAAGCGGTGTATTTTACAATACAGATACTTCGTGCGCTTCAGCATGCGCATTCCAAGGGCATAGTACACAGGGACATAAAGCCTCAGAACATAATGTTGCTCAAGGACGGCACTATTAAGGTGACGGACTTTGGCATAGCGCGTTTTTCACGCAGTGAACAGCGCACCATGACTGATAAGGCCATAGGCTCTGTGCATTATATAAGTCCTGAGCAGGCCAAGGGTGAATTTACCGATGAGAAGTCGGATATATATTCAGTGGGTGTTATGCTGTACGAGATGCTGACAGGTCAGCTTCCGTTTGAAGCAGATAGCGCCGTATCTGTGGCAATAATGCAGCTTCAGCGCGAGCCAATATGGCCAAGGCAGATAAATGAGAACATACCGCTTGGCCTTGAGCAGATAGTAATGCACGCTATGGAAAAGGACTCTGAAAAGAGATATCAGTCTGCGACAGAAATGCTGACGGATTTAGAAGCTTTTCGAAAAAAGCCGCAGATTACTTTCAGCTATATTCACGATGTGGATGAGTCTCCTACAAAATATATAGGTGAGATAGGTGAGAATGATACGACTGTTTCAGACGAGGGAGAAGAAACGGTCAAAAAGCCGCCTATGGTAGCTATAATGGCGGGTATAGCTGCTGCATTTATAGTGGTCATAGTTGCAGCGGTAATAATATTTTACAATGTATTTATGAAGGACGGTCCTTCTGATGAAATGCCATGTCCAAACTTTGTAGGTCTTTTATATACAGAAGTAATGGCAGATCCGGCATACAGTGGATATAATATAGAGCTTAGAGAATATGAAAACTCCGACCAGCCATATGACACGATAATAAGGCAGTCGCCTTCTAAGGATACTCCAATAAAAAGCGGTTCGACAATACAGCTGGTGGTAAGCTCTGGACCGAAAACAATGCAGCTGCCTGACGATTTGGTTGGACTGAGGCTTAACGATGTAAAGGTAAAATTAGACGATTTAGGAATAACTTATACAGTGGAGGAGCGCTACAGCAATGTTGTAGACGGCAAGGCAGAATATGAAAAGGATATGGTTATGCAGACCAATCCTGAGCCGGGTTCTCTGATAGCTACGGGACAGACGGTGACGATATATGTAAGCCTTGGCAAGGCGCCGAACCTTGTAACGGTTCCGGACTTAAAGAATTACACAAAAGAAACAGCTGAGCAGCTGCTCCTCAATTACGGATTAAAGCTTGGCAATGTTACCTATGAGGACAGTGCAGATGTAGCGGCAAACTGCATTATTCGCCAGACACCGGAGAAGGATTCTCAAGTAGAAGCATATTCAAGCGTCGATGTAGTAGTAAGCACAGGTGTATCACCTGCGCCAACTGTGTATAGCGGCACTATAAAGCTTGACTTTTCACAGGAAATGAATATCAGGGTAAACAGCATAGTGCTCTATCTCAACAATAATGTTATAGGAAGCAGCACAGAGACAATAAATCTTGCAACAACAAAATCTGCGGAAATAGCATATGAGACAACTGAACAGCAGGGTGTAGTTCTTATCCGCATAAACGGATATAATTATCAGGAACTGTCATATGACTTTGCAAACAATAAATTGAATTATGTAAACCGCGTATATGATGACTCACCGTTTATAAATAATGTTACATCAAGTTCGACACCGTCGTCATCGTCTTCACCATCATCAAGCAGTACGCCATCATCCTCTAGTTCAGGAAGTGACGATGATGACAATACATCGTCACGGCCGAGCACATCGTTAAGAAGCAGCTCCAGATAATGAGGAGAGCATGCTATGGAAATTAAGCAGGGCCTTATAGTAAAGGCCGTGTCTGACATGTACTATGTGGATTGTGGTGAAAAGGTATATTCCTGTAAGGCACGCGGAAAGTTTCGCAATATAAGTGTAAAGCCGCTGGTAGGAGATAAGGTTACCATTGAGATAGATAACAGCACAAGCGAGATATCGGCCTGTATTGTTGAGGTAGCTGAGCGCTCTAACAGCATGATACGTCCTGCAGTGGCCAATATTGATATATTAGTGATAGTATCATCGGTCTCGCTGCCCAAACCCTCACCAGCGGTGATAGACAAAATAACAGCTGCAGCTGAATACCGCGATATAATGCCGGCAATCGTTTTTAATAAGGTTGATGAGGGAAAGCCTGACAAATATTTAGAGATATATTCCAAGACAAATTATCCTTTTATGAGTGTATCGGCGCGCACAGGTGAGGGGATAGAGCACCTCAAAAAGCTGATAAGCGGAAAAATTGTGGCGTTATGCGGCAATTCCGGTGTAGGAAAATCGAGTATATTAAACTGTTTATGTTCGTCGGCGGTGGCGGCGACTGGAGAGATAAGCGAAAAACTGCGCCGCGGCAAGCATACCACACGCCATGTTGAGCTGGTAAAGACAGACGGCGGAGGATATATAGCCGATACACCAGGCTTTTCATCATGGGAGTTTACCGGTAAAAATCATATTCCCTGCAATGAGCTGCAATATTGTTTTTCAGAGTTTAAGGAATATATTGGAAAATGCAAATTTACATCCTGCACACATATCAAAGAACAGGGCTGTGCTGTTATTGAAGCGGCCGCAGAGGGGAAAATCAGCGATGTGCGCCACAAAGATTATGTTGAAATGTATAACGAGCTGAAAAGCATAAACGACTGGGAGCTGTAGAGGACAAAGACATGAAAAGATGTATAATATTAGCAGCATATAAAATAGAAAACGAAAAAATCCCCCTTGATATAATATCAAAAGGGGATTTTATTATCTGTGCCGACGGAGGGCGATGTCATGCTGAAAAAATGGGTATAATACCCGATGTAATTTTAGGCGATTTTGACTCGTCTCCGGAAATGGCAGACGGCGATATTGAGAATGTTTTTTCGGCAAAACAGATTGAGAATTTAGATGATTTTAATAATAGGAATATTGGTGCAAAATTGCTGACAAAGCCGGAAATAATACGACTGCCGGCTGAAAAGGATGATACCGATACAGCTGCGGCGATAAAGCTTGGACTTGACAGGGGATGCAGGGAGTTTTATATATTCGGCGGCATAGGCGGCCGTATAGACCATACGATAGGTAATATAGTGCTGCTTAAATATTTAGCAGACAATGGCTGCCGTGGGATAATAGTAGGCGATAATGCAGAAATGAGCATGATAAAAGACGGCAGTGTGGAGTTAAAAAGGAAAAAATATAAATATTTGTCGGTGCTTGCATTTGGTGGAGACGCGGAGAGTGTGACGCTAAGCGGAGTAAAATATCCGCTGCAGGACTATAATTTAGCAAATAACTATCCACTTGGCGTGAGCAATGAAATAACTGAAGATACTGCGCAAATAAGCGTAAATAGGGGCACACTTCTCATAATTCAGACAATGGAATAATCTTTTCACACAGAAGCAGCAAAATGCGTATACTGTAACAGACGATGCTAAGGATACCTGCTGAGCCGAAAGGGCTTGTGCGCGAAAGTGGTGAGAAATGTGCGCTATTACAGGCGAAAGGGCAGGGGTTCAAAAGGCCCGCTGGCCATAGCCTTTGGATTAGGCATTGCGCTTGCCTGCATATGTCCGGCCCGGTTCCTGCTTATGATACTGGCAATTGCTGTGGTGTTTTTCGGTATCGCCTTTCTAAAATGCTGATTTATGGAGGTCATGACCAATGAAAGTTGTCGTAGTAAAAAGCCCAAAGGTATTAAGAGGTATTTTAAAGCTTATTTTCGGAATAAAAAAGGACGACTGATGTGTTTTAAGAGGCAATACATATGAATAAACTCCGCTAAATGACAAAATGGAAGCTATATAGTATTAAAACAGGGATGCAGTAAAGCTAATGCCACATAAGGTGGAAAGTAAGAACAACAGTTTAATAATAGCAGTCTTTATAAGACAAAAAGCCATCATAGAAAGTATTTTTTACCTTCTACGATGGCTTTCTTTATATTTAATAGATTAATAGATAAAATAATATATGAAAAAAACTAAATACACAGACAATATGCTTA
>CAJFJP010000120.1 GCA_904384255.1 Candidatus Timburyella stercoris | reverse complement strand
CTAAGCCATTAATGAAATTTGGAGCAATATCACATTGCTACTATAAGCTGCTAAAAAGGAGGCTGTTTTATTTTCCCTAATTCTTTTTGCTGCTTTATAAGCTTTTATTATATGTCGGCGGCATGTTCGCTTAAACGCCGGTCGCTCTCGTTTATGATTTTGATCTGAAAAAGCCGGCTTTGCAGCGCAAAATCATCTGAATCTTTTTCTGCTTGTCTGCGGCAGAACAGGTTTTCTCACCAAAGCTTCAATCAAAACTACTAGTAAAGTAGTGGTTTGCACAGATCCCAGATGGGCAGTACTTGCCGGTCACTGGAAGGGATATGGAAAAATATCATCGCATCGTTCTCCCGGTAAATGCTAATCTGGTCATACTTGTCTCTTTAAGGCTTGCATCATTTTTTAGGCTTTCGAGTATTTTATCTTATTATATTTCCTTTTGATGAAAACTTATCCTTTTGTTATCCCTTGCTGCTGACTTCCTCTATTTTATTCGCCGAGGACTTTTTCCTGCTCTCACTTCTACCAATCCTTTTCTCATTCTCAAAGCAGCAATAAATTATGCCCAGACATTTTTAGTCCGGGCATAATTTCTCAAGCCACTATAACTCTTTTAATAAGCATTAATCAAGCTGTATTTCTGCAAGCTCTTTAGGCGGAACAGCAGCGTCGGAATCCTGTACTGACTTTTTCACTGCCTGTGCAGCTTTCATAACAGGAGCTATGGTTCCCGCGCCGGCAACGCAGCCGCCTGGACATCCCATTCCCTCTATCAAACATCCGTCCATTTTACCTGCTTTTGCCATCATGAGTATCTTGCGGCACTCGGAAAGTCCCTCTGCATGCTCAATATTAACCTCGGTACCGGGATAATATTCGTTTATGCACTTCTCTATTGCAGATGCAACCCCGCCGGCAACGGCATACCCTCTGCCGGCGCCTGTAGCGTCGTGCACATCTTCCTCTTTTTCATATTTGCTCATATCTATGCCGCGGGCTTCAAATATAGCATCCAATTCCTCAAATGTTATTACAAAATCGACGTCGCTTCTTACGCTGTGGCGTGATGCTTCAAGCTTTTTAGATGCACACGGCCCTATAAATACAACCTTAGCGTTGGGATGCTTTTGTTTTATAGTCCTCGCTGTTGCCACCATAGGTGTCAGCGCATTTGATATTTTATCTATCATTTCCGGAAAATAGTGCTTTGCGAGCACCGCCCAAGACGGGCAGCAGGAGGTAAGCAAAAATGGCAGCTTGCCGGTTGCCACCTCTTCAACATAATGACGTGCTTCCGTCACAGCACCCATATCAGCGCCCAGCGCCACCTCATAGACTTCTGAAAATCCAAGCTCTAAAAGCGCAGCCTTTACATTTTTCTGACTTACGTTTGGACCAAACTGTCCCGCTATTGCAGGAGCAACCTCTGCAACAATCTCGCCGCCCTCTTTCATAGCGCGGATAAGCTGAAATATCTGAGACTTATCGGCTATTGCGCCAAACGGACAATTTACCATGCACATTCCGCATGAAACGCACTTGTCTGGATTAATATACGCCCTGCCGGAGCTGTCACTTTCAATGGCATTTACACCGCACGCCTCCGCGCACGGACGAATTTCATGCGCTATGGCGTCATAAGGGCATGCTGCTTTGCACCTGCCGCAGCGAATGCACTTTGACTGGTCAATATAAGAATGTCCGTCAACCATAGATACGGCGCCTTTCGGGCACACTTCAATACACGGATGCGCAACACAGCCACGGCAGTTGTTTGTCACCCTATACTCGTTTGCAGTGCATGCGTCGCACGCCGACGGAATTACCTGCATAAGCGGCGGCTCGTAATACTTCTCCGATATATTGCTTTCGTCAAGGCCCGCCGTAACGTGCACCGGCTTGTCCTCTGGACGCAGACTCATGCCCATAGCAAGCCGTACACGCTCAGAGCAAATCGCACGCTCGCGCCATATGCTCTCGCGATACTGCGGCTCATCGCCCGGCGTTATTTTATAAGGAATAGCCTCAATGTCATCATTAAGATTTTCCGACTCATAGGCTACGCGTGCTACCTCAGTAAACACCTGTTTTCTCAGGCGTTTAACAGCAGTGTCCAGTCCTCGAATCATCTGTATCTTCCTCCATACTCAAACTCTTTTTAGCATACGATAATCCTTGCCCTTTTTCAAGTATATTTTTCTGATTTACAGCTCTAAATAAATTTAAGTTGACAATATATATTTTATAAAAATTGCTGTAATAAAGCTATACAGCATTTAAATGCTTACAAGTGGGTAAAAATTATTGTTCGCCAAAGTTTATACTTATTTAAAGAATACCTTTATCTATAGAGAAAGACTCCGTAAAAAATGTCTTTTCCCTTTTAATAATTTATAGACTTGATTTATTTATACCGATAGAAAAGCTGCTTGATATACTGCCTGTTTCCACCTTTTTAAATAATTATAAATGTTATAAAGACCTATGCCATAAAAACAGATTAAATAGTGCCTTTATAAAAACGAATGGTGAAAACGGCGCCTCCAGATTTATAATTTTCGGCTTTTACTGTTCCGTTTTGCTTTACAATAATCATGCGTGACAGCGCGAGCCCTATTCCAACGCTCTGCTCAGATGAATTGGCGCCCTTATAAAACCGCTCGAAAAGATGCGAAATATCATTTTTGTCTATTCCTGGTCCGGTGTCTCGAATTATTATCTCCGAATACAAACTATTCTCCCGTGCAGTTACATATATAGTGCCCTGCTCCATATGCTCCATACAGTTTTTAAGTATATTTCCAACCGCTTCCGCTGTCCACGATAAATCGCCGGTAAAGCTTCCGCTTATATCCGCCTCTATTTTCTGCCCCTTAAGCTCCATCGGTATTGCCAGCGGCTCAGCCGCCTTGTCTATCAGCGATTTAAGCAAAATTTTGTCATGTCTGAAAAATATGGTACCCGCATCAAGCTTTGCTATTTTCAGCAGCGACGATATAAGCCAATCTATGCGGTCAAGCTGGCGCTGCATATCCCGTACCTGTGCTCTGCGCTGCTCTTCATCAAGCTCCGGATTAAGCAGCGCCGCTGCAATAAGGTTTACCGACGTAAGCGGAGTGCGCACCTGATGCGAAATATCGGCAATGGAATCAGCAAGTCGAGCCTTATCATTTTCCAGCATGTCGGCCTGCTCTCTTAGCCTTACAAAAAGCTTAGTTATTTCTGACTGCAGCAGGCTCAGCTCTCCCTCATTATAATGGGATAAATCAATATTTTCCTTTCCATGCAATATGCTGTCTATTTCATTTGCGAGCGATGATATTTTTCGATAGCGAAGTATTGTACCCATACTCCAAGCAAATGTGATAATCACAGTCAATGCAAATACAAGATAGCCTGCACGTCTGTCTATAATATATCCCGCAACAGTGCCGCCGACAATAATAATCGCTGATATTATAAGGCAAATTCTAATTTCCCTGTTTCGGAGCATGACGTCTCTCCCCATTTTATTGCTGCGCAATATAATTAGAAAATAAATTGCCGCAAAGCAAAAATTATTTGTTTAATTTTATATTTATAAGCCAATAATGCAAGCTCACAAAATTATATCCGCTTTTTCTCAAAATATAATCAATCACTCTAAGTCATGTATAGGCCGTTGTACGGCATTATATCGGCGCGGATCAACGAATATTTAATTTTTTCCCACATCACTTGCTATACATCCTGTAAAATACATATTGCCGCTTAATCCAAATAATCGTCTGATTATTTTAATCAAATTTTTATTTGCAGCTCACTGCAGTCAATATCATAAGTTAAAACTTTTCCATAACGCTTCCCGTCAGCTCAGCCAGTGGTTTACTCCACATCCATTCAGTTTTATGTCAACTTATTTATATAGAATATCTAATATCAAACATGCTTTGCAAAAAATTTTATTAATCGCCAACTTTGTAGCCAAGTCCCCGCACAGTTTTTATTATTTCCGGATTTTGCGGGTCGTCCTCCACCTTATCTCTCAATCGTTTTATGTAAACAGTAAGCGTATTGTCATTTACAAAATCACCAGCCACATCCCAAATTTCCTCCAGCAGCCTTGCACGTGAAAATACGGCGCCACGATTGTTCAGCAATGCCAAAAACAGTCGATATTCCAGCGCAGAAAGACAAAGGTCCGCTCCATTTTTATAAACGGCGCCCTTTTCGGTATCTACATATATGTTTCCTATCTCAATTATTTTTTGCGATTTACCTGAGCGTCGCAGCACTGTACGTATCCTAGATATAAGCTCGCGTGGACGAAATGGCTTTGAAATATAGTCGTCAGCACCCATATCAAGCCCTGCAACGACGCTGTGCTCATCATCAGAGGCTGTTAGAAAAATAACCGGTATGTCCCGCATCTGCTTTAAGGCTGAGCATACCACAAACCCGTTTCCATCCTTCAGCGATATGTCCATAAGTACTAAATCATATTCTGTTCTCTCAAATTTCTTCAGTGCTTCGTTTTGACCATCAGCCGCATCGGCATAGTATCCTTCCTGTTTTAAAAAATCTATTAGAAATTTTACAATAGTTGGGTCGTCCTCTACAACCAGTATTTTCTGCATGAGCTTTTCTCCTTATCCGTTATATAAAAAAGTTAACAAAAAATCCGGCTGTTGTCAATGCCGGCAAAGAGAAAGATCTTAGATAATTTGGGTAAAATTTAATCTATGCAATATAATTGCATAGATTAAATTTTATTATAAATATTTCTTAAACAAAACTTTTTATTTAATATTAATTGGTCGTCTTAGTCTTTTCATTCTGGCTTAATGACACATTTATTTCAAAATAAGTTGTCTTCATTTAATCAGTTAATAGACTATAAAATTTTAATACATCTAAATAAAACAACTTTTTCAATATCCTGTTTTATATACTTACACTGCTGCCATAAATCTTTGGCCGACTTACTGCTTTCTATATTAACTAAAATATAAGGTTAAAAGCTTTCGTACAGCAAGATATATCCATGTATTATATTCTCTTAATCAATTGGAGCTTCAGTCAATGGCTTAATCCTATCATTGCATACACTAACTATCATATA
>CAJFJP010000119.1 GCA_904384255.1 Candidatus Timburyella stercoris | reverse complement strand
ATTTTGAAATAAGAGTAAACGGTTCGCCGACAGATCCAATGGATTATTTTAGCTGATATACATATTTTTATAAATAATTGGGCTGCTTTAAGGGGCAGCCCATTTTTATAAGATGCTGTTAAAAAGAATACTTTTTAAATATAAGTATATAATTTAACTTGGATAAATAATCTTGAAAGGGAACATGAATATGAATAAAAAAGTACCGCTTGGTGTAACCATAGCACTTATGATAATTGCGGTATCGGTAGCCGTAACGATATCTCAAATAGTATCTCTATCATATTATAATAATGATTATACGGATGTAGAGGCGCTCAAAGAGGCATACAGTAAGCTCAACGAGATAGATGCTATAGTATCCGAAAATTACGTAAATGAGACGGATTCGTCAAAAATAGCTGATGGTATGGCTATGGGATATATAGCGGCATTAGATGACAGATGGGGCGCATATATGACGGCGGATGAATACAAGGCGACGCTGCAGTCTATGATGGGCAAAAGCATAGGCATAGGAATAAACGTATATCAGGATGTTGACACAGGATATATTTATGTGTCATATGTAATGGAGAATACTCCGGCAGCTTCCTCGGGACTTCAAAAGGGCGACCTGATATGTAAGGTCGGCGGAACAGATGTAAATGAGATGGGATATTCTGAAGCGGTAAACGCGATACGCGGAAAGAGCGGCGAGACAGCGGTGTTTACTGTAAAGCGCGGTGAGGAGTATATTGATTTTACAATTATAAGACAAGAATATACAGATATATCAGTACAGTCGAAAATGGTAGGAAATATAGGATATATAAAAATTACCGATTTTAATGATGGTACTCCTGCGCAGTTCAAATCTGCGGTAGACTCAATGAAGAATCAGGGCGCTGCAGGGCTGATATTTGACTTGAGGAACAACGGAGGAGGCACGCTTGCGTCGGTTGAGGAAATGCTAGATTATATTTTGCCTGAGGGTGTGCTTGTATCGGCAGAATATAAAAACGGCGTTAAAGAGGATTTATTTACATCTGATGCGAATTGCGTAGACCTGCCGATGGCAGTTCTTACAAATGGCAGCACAGCAAGTGCGTCGGAGCTTTTTGCAGCAGCTGTCAGAGACATGAATAAGGGAATTTTAGTAGGCGAAAAGACATACGGAAAAGGAGTAATGCAGCAAACCTACAATCTTTCTGACGGCTCTGCCATACGCATTACAATAGCAAAATTTTATCCGCCGAGCGGTGTTAATTTTGATGGGCAGGGACTTGAGCCGAATATAGCAGTATCACTTACAGAGGAGGAAGCAAAATATTTCTATAAACTGGAGCCGGAGAACGACTCTCAGGTTAAAGCGGCGCTTGACTACTTTGCCGGACTTAATAATTCCGGCGCAGAAAGTCAGGCAGCGTGATATAAAAATTAGCACTTTAAAGGTAAAATATATTGTTTATACGGCATTGTATTAATCCTGCTGAATATGTTCAGTATAAAATTTTTACTAATAGAAGTTGTTTTGCGTTTTATCAATAAAACAGCATTAAATAGCTAGAACAGTTATGTGCCAATTATTATGGGTGACAATACATTTTAGCTTATAGTTCTTATGACTTTACAAAAACAGCTTTTAACGCAGAACCAAAAATTTTTATTAATTAAAACCGACCCTCAAAGGTTCTGACGCTTTATTAAATTTATGTCATTTAGATGTAGTTATGATGATGTATTTAATAGGGAAAATTGTATGTTAATTGAAAATTAAGCTTTTATTTTAGAGAGCTTTAAATTATTTTATCAGATGGATGTTTAAATTCTGCAGAAAGACGCCTTATATTGCGTACAGAATTTACGGACAAATTATATGATGTGATATTTAAGAGTTTTATACTGCTCTAAATGTTTAGAGATGTTAATCATTTATTATGATATTTGAAAAAGCTTGATATATGTTTAACTGCGTAAATAGAAATAGACTTAAAGTTTAGCTTTGATAATGATTTAGAAAGTAGAGTAAAAATTTAATGCAGAAAAAAATTGAAAAGAATGCGCTTATTATAAGCTCTATTATGAATTTTATAATTGCACTGTCGGGCATATGTGTATATTTGGCAACTGGACTTCAGGCGCTGTTTTTAGACGGCGTTTTTTCATTAATTGCTTTTTTTTCCACTATATTAGCAACGATAATTTCAAGAATAAGCAAACGAAAAACCAAATCTTATCCTGATGGCCTGCATTTTTTAGAGCCACTGTATGCTATTTTAAAGTCGCTGTTTATTTTAATATTGCTGGGTACTGCGCTCGTAAAAACAGCAATAACGGCATATATATACTTCTTTTCCGGTACGGGTGAAGTCATGAATATAGGTCCGGTTTTACCATACTCTGTCGCGATGGTGATTTTATGCTTTGGGCTTGGCTTTTTTAATAAATATCAGAACAAACGCATAAATAATACGAGCACAATTCTTATGGTTGAAAGCAAGGGCAATTTTGTCGACGGATTGCAGACGTTGGGAATAGGAATAGCAGTAGTACTGCTTTATTTTATAGATATAAATGGAAAACTTGGCTTTTTATGGTATACCGGCGATTTTTTTATTACGGCAGTATTAGTTATAATTTCTGTTAAAGAGCCTATAATAGTGCTTATCAGCTCATTTAGAGAAATATCAAATGCTATAACGACCGATAAAGATATTTTAAACTATATAAATGATAAGGTAGGAAGAAATCTTTATCATATAACAGATAAATTTTTCTGTGAAGTTATAAAGGTCGGGATGTACATAGAAATAAAAATATATATTAAAGAAGAGATTACGCAGGATATGTATATCTCACTAATGAAAGCAAAGGAAGAAATTTATACTGAAGTAAGAGAAAAATATGAAAATATAAATATTGATTATGCCTTTTAAATTTAAATGTTAAAAGCGTTGCAGTAACAAAAACCGATGTATTTCAAGCCGTAACGTCTCAGAAATGTTGAGACGCTGCGGCTTTAATAAAATCGTAATTTTAGGAGAAGAAAGAATGGAAAATAAAAAGATATTACTTGATAATATTGCTAAAATTCACACAACTGAAATGGGTGTTGATAGAATTAAAAGAAACCTAAAAATAGATACAGTAGATGTTGTTGAGTATTGTAAAAATAAGGTGCTGAATGAAAATTGCAATATATACAAACAGGGTAAAAATTGGTATTGCAAACTTGATAATATAAAAATTACTATAAATTCATATAGTTATACAATTATCACAGCACATATTGTTAAGTAAATCCTAAGTTGTAGAACAGAAAACTGCAATTTGTCCGTCAGCTTTTACCTGCTTCCCTCAAAAAACTAAATGCGAATTTAATGTGCTGCTGAGTATAAGTTATGACAGCAAAGCCATATCACATTCACACCGGCAAATTTGAGATGAATATTATCTGTTGTTGTGCTGTTTTACAATATTTAATTAGGCGTCAGACATTTTTTTAATCTTATGACTTACAAAATCAGTCTGAGGGTAAAATTACATATACTGCTTTTTACAGAGTTAAAGTATACAAAACTTATATTTTATTATAAAAGTCGTTTAAAAACCAGACGTCGTTTAGCACAAATTCTTTTCCGTTAAGATAATTAAGGCAGCCGGCGTCTGTTTTAAAGCTAAAGCGAAGTTTATAAGAGCAGAGTGCCTGACTTTTAAATCCGAGCTTTTTGTCTGCGGCATTTTTACCATATTTTCCGTCACCGAGCAGCGGGTGGCCGATGTGCGCCATATGCGCTCTTATCTGATGCGTGCGGCCGGTAAGCAATTCAATTTCTAAAAGCGAATAATTCCCTTTAGAAGATATGACGCTGTATTTAGTTTTAATTGTAAGACCATCATTTACCGGACTATCGCTGATATACACACGGTTTTCACTGCTGTTTTTAATTAGATATGCTGTAAGAAGCGCACTGGCCGGAACAGGCGTTCCGTGTACTATACATAAGTAAAATTTATCAATTTCTCGAAGTTTTATTTTTTCGTTAAGTATACGCAGCGCTTCTGCATTTTTTGCAGCGATTACAATGCCGCAGGTGTTGCGGTCAAGCCGATTGGCAAGCGCAGGAGCAAATTGATGCTCATCATATGGATTATATTCGCCTTTTTCATATAGGTAGCGTTTAAGCCTATTTATAAGCGTGTCCGCACTGAAAGAAGCAGCTGCTACAGAATGTGAACTTTTATCTGCGCCGATCACATCAGTCCCTTCAGCATTTGCCGCACCTCGCAAGCTTGTTTTTCCGCCTTTGTCTGAATGTGATGCATAATCTTTTCTCCCATCGCCGTCGTGCGAAAGCAGTCCCTGCTTTTTGTTAATTAAAACTATGTTTTCATCTTCATAAATAATGTCGACACTGCCGCGCGCACTTAAAAAGTCATTTTTAATGCCAGCGATAAAAAATTCATCGTTTATATAAAGCTGTATAACGTCTCCCTCTTTAAGCCGGTAGGAGATATCACCTCGCCCGCTGTTTACCTTAATGCGCTTTTTGCGCAGATATTTATACATAAGGCTGTCCGGAAGCAGCGGCACAGATTTTTTTATAAATTTGTCAAGGCGCATATTCGCGTCGTTTTTATTTATAATAAACTCTTTAATGGTACATTTCTCCTTTTATTTCTCTAAACGATTTTACAAAATTTCTTGGCTGAATGTTATAATATTAATAAAATGTATTTTCAACGGAAAATTGAGTAAAATAAGCAGCTTTTTCAATTGTTGCTTGTTTGAAAGGTATTATAAAACGCTTTATCCTGTAGATGTAACATACAAATAAAATATGCTGAAGGGAGAAAGTTTGTATGTTTAATATGGAACATACCGGAGCAGCGATATCAAAGGCGAGAAAGGTTAAGGGCCTGACGCAGATGGAATTTGCTGACAAGCTTAATATCAGCTTTCAGGCGGTCAGCAACTGTGAGAGGGGAATATCCATGCGATCCATGCCGGATATTTCAAAGCTGCCGGAAATAGCCGAAATTCTGCAAATATCCATAGATGAGCTTTTAGGCAAAAAAGCGCCGCTTATAAACGGAATTATAAGTGAAGGCGATGACTATTTGAAAAATAATCAAATAAATCAGAAGGAAGGAGTAGAGGCGGCACCGCTGCTAAAGCCGGGGCAGATTGATAAAGCTTTTAAATC
>CAJFJP010000118.1 GCA_904384255.1 Candidatus Timburyella stercoris | reverse complement strand
TAAAGACATCCCAAACGTTGAGGCAGACTCGTTTGACGGGCTGCTTGTGGACTATGTAAGAGAAAAGGGTGCAAAGGCGATTGTCAAGGGGTTGCGTGCAGTATCTGACTTTGAGTACGAGTTTCAGATGGCGCTTGTAAACAAAAAGCTGTATCCGCCGGCGGACACAATATTTTTGACTACTTCTGCCGAGAATATGTATTTAAGCTCAAGCGTAGTAAAGCAAGTGGGGTCTATGGGTGGAGACATAAGTCCGTTTATTCCGCCGCAGGTGCTTGATGATATAAAAATTCGCTTAATGGAAAGGAAAGAATAGTAATGAATGTTGAAGAATTGCTTGACCAGCTTGACGAGGTTATCGATAAGGGGCTGGGGCTGGGAAGCCGCAGATGCATTGTAGACGCTGAGAAGATAAGGATACTTATAGACGACATCAGGCTGAACATGCCGCAGGAGATAAAGCAGGCGCGCTCTATAGTGTCAGACAGGGCGGACATTATAACTACTGCAAAGCGCGAAGCTGAGGGAATAATACATCAGGCAGAGGAAAAGGCCAAAACTCTTGTTGCACAGGAAGAAATCACCCGTCAGGCGCAGGCAAGAGCAGCGGACATTATAGCGCAGTCACAGCAAAAGAGCCGGGAAATGCGTAAGGCCGCACAGGAGTTTGTGGATGATATAATGCGCAGGGCTGATGAGGGACTTACCATGAATCTGTCGGAGGTACGCAAAGTCAGGGCGTCGCTCAAGCAACAGATTCCGCCGGCCGGGCGAAACGAGCAATAATTTTATTTGGTGGAGAGACGCATGTTTCTCCACTTTAATTGTGTTTTAAGATATAGAGAAACGCTGAGTTTGCATATAATAGTGCAAAAACATCTGAGTTCAGAAAAATGATAGCGTTTTTTTCTTTTAACACCGGCTTTGTTAAATATAATAAGCATTTTTACATGCATACGCTAATTAAGCTATCGGAAGCTGAACCAGATATGTCTAAAATGTTCCGCTGCAGCGACTTTTCACTTTTTCACCATTGGTATACGTTTGGTATGAGTCAGCACATCGGTGGTATCAACGGCAAAAATCCATTCCTGCCGCAGGCATTTTAGGTACGAAGCAATTTCCAGCGAAAAAATTTTCGTGCGGGCGAGGCATAAATTTGCAGCCATATTGACGCATGGCAAAAATTTTAACGCGGTCTGCGCGGAAAAGCCGTTTAAAACAATATTGTGTTAGACATCCGGCAGCTTAACAGCTAAGCAGCAGCTATTGGCATCCGCCGGCGTATTTACTTGCAATATAGTTCGGCGAAGAGTACAACGCGTTTTATGTACAAATTTTATTTGGATGTATACATGATTGAGTAGTATGTACTATCGTCAAACTGTTTGAAAAGAAATTTAAAATCTGCACAAAGGCATTTTCAGTATATCTTTCCACTACTTGTTTGGATGCTGGCAGGTAATTTTCAGTATTGTATGTTCGCAGCCAAGACTTAATTGGCGCGCTGACTGGATGTTGTAACGCTTTCTGTCACTTGGCTTCTAATCGCTTTAGCACGTGTATTATATTGACTTTTTAGAATATGGTGTATATGCAGAACATATGTAAGAGAAGTCCACGAGTGATTGAGATGGACTCATTTGAGCTGTTCTGTCAAATTGCGGTAGCTTTTAAAGTACTTTGATATGTAAAAAATTCCGGTTCTGCCGGAGAAAGCGAGTGGAGATGCAATAAAACGCTGGCTTAATGCGAATAAAAGAGGCAATTATTTTAAAGCTGTTGCAGTGATAATATATACTGCTTGAACCGTTCATGGTCAGCGGTATGTGATATGATAATCTAATTTATCCATTCTTCATTGGTCAAGCTGGAAACAGCTACTAAAATACTGTGCAGACTATCGTTTAATTGGTGGTATTTAGTTTTTGATTTTAATAGCCGACTCGTACATGACAAACGGGTTTTTTCAATTTAAAAATGATATACAGTTAAATTTTTATAGGAGAATTTGTATGGGAATTTTATCGGGAATAAAAATGATTATAACCGACCTTGACGGCACACTGCTTAAATCGAGGAATGAAATATCATTATTTACAAAAGAGGTTTTTATAAAGCTTAAGGAGAAAAATATAAAGACAGCAATAGCGACTGGAAGATCGTGGTGCTATTCAAAAGTATATGCAGATGCAATAGGCGCTGAGGGCGCGGTTGTTCACAACGGCTGTGTTGTGATGGATAATGGAGAAGTGATATATCGTACAGGACTTGACATTGACACTATGGAAAAGGTGCTGTCGCGATCTCTGAGTGAAATTCCGGACATAAAAATAGCGATTGAAATTGAAGACGACATGTTTGCAAATTTTGATGTTACAAGATACTGGCCGGGGCGTACATATATCTATACCGACTTTAAAATATCGCCAAAGCAGCCGGCTGAAAAGATAGTTGTTGCACTTCCGTCACCTGAGTCACGCGAGATTTTTGAAAAAATTATTCCAGATGGATTTTATATTGAAGATGTGGAGGAAGGGGTATGTATTGTGCTCCGTAAGGGCGCAACAAAAGAGAATGCGATAAAGGTTTTGGCATCAAGATACGGCATAAACATGGAGGAAATTGCCGTGTTTGGAGATTACATAAATGATATCGGCATGCTTAAATCCTGCGGAATTGGAATAGCTATGGAAAATGCCGATCCTGCTCTTAAAAATGTTGCCGATTATATCTGCAAAAGCAATGAAAACGACGGTGTTGCTGATTTTATAAATACTGATTTGAACCTGATATAATTTTATCTGAACGGTTTTTTAGAAAAAACTGAATGTAAAATATAGCAGCGGCTTTAGCCATCAGTTTAAGAAATATTATATTCCAAAAAATATAACATATAAAATGATCTAAGTTTAAGGCAATAATGAAAAATGGCGAATATTTTATACTGGTAGCTGGTCG
Source organism: Candidatus Timburyella stercoris (assembly GCA_904384255.1). Lineage (GTDB taxonomy): Bacteria > Bacillota > Clostridia > Oscillospirales > Acutalibacteraceae > Timburyella > Timburyella stercoris. The sequence continues at coordinate 2,361 of CAJFJP010000118.1, read as the reverse complement.
GTAAAAACGTAGACTTTTGTAGGTGAAGAAAACTGGTGCGTGAAAAATATGCACAGGTATTTTGTAAATTTGCCGGAAGCACACGCTTTAAGTGTATGATTAATGACGGCAGCGCAGATTTTTGGGTATATTCGCTTATGTACGTAACTTCTCAATAAATATACGCTGTTATGTAAAGCTCAATTTAATATTTTTAATAGCTGAATTTGCCGGTGCTTTACATCGTAATTTATTTGTTATTTGCAAATGAACGCGAATATAAAGGAGATTTGATTTATAAGTTAATATTATGTAAAATGAAATATACAAACATGTCGGAAAAAGGGCCAAACACAAGATATTGTGTTTGGCCCTTTTGCTTTACACAATTTTTCAAAAAAAGTTGAAATAATATTTATGTTAACTATTGAATTTATTGTATCAAGGCTTTATAATAAACAAAAAGTGGAGCAAAGTGGAGCTAAATGGTTTAAAGTGGTTTAAAATAATAGAAAAGGGGGTGCCGGCAATCTTTATTGGACAATACGAGCATAACATAGACAAAAAAGGCAGAATGTTTATTCCCGCAAAGTTCAAAGAAAGTATGGGCGACAGCTTTATAGTAGCTCAAGGACTTGAACGCAAGCACTGCCTTTTCATATATACGCAAAGCGAGTGGTCGAAGCTCGAGGAAAAGATATCGGCACAGCCCTATGCAAAATCACAAAAGCTTAAAAGGTTCCTTTACTCCGGCGCCGCAGAGCTTGAGTGCGACGCGCAGGGCAGGATATTGCTTCCGCTTGCACTGCGTCAATACGCTGAACTTACCGACTCGGCGGTAATTGTAGGTACCGGCGCCACCATAGAGATATGGAACAAAGAAAACTGGGAGAAAGAAAACATGGAAATATCCTCCGATATGGTTATGGATATTCTTGAAGAGATTGACTTCTAAGGTCCCAAACATATCGGTGCAAAACGTATATTTTGATTAATCTGTTTCAAGTGTTTTATCATAATAGATTTTGATGCTCTTAGTCAAAGTATTTCAGCGAAACCAATGTGGAATGTAATTTTCAAATTTTTATTGAGAGACCGCTTCATAAATAAAAATCCGATATTACTGGCAACAGCCGTTAGATAATTAATTAGAAAGCTAAGCGGATACAAAATTTAAATTTCGGTGAAGATATATGGAATTTAATCATAAACCGGTGATGCTTTATGAAGCTGTAGAATCACTGAACATAAAGCCGGGCGGAATATATGTTGACGCTACGGCCGGCGGCGGAGGACACTCTTTCGAAATAGCCAGACGGCTGCACGAAGCCGAGCCTTCACTTGCTGCCGATACATCTGATAAAAGTGATGCTGCTGATTCACTTGATAAAAAAAATGTACACACTGGAAAGCTCATATGTCTCGACCGCGATCCAGACGCCGTACAGGCGGCACGCAAACGGCTTGAACTTTTCAGCAATGTAACGGTTGTAAACATAAACTATTCGCAAATCGACAAGGCAGTAAAACAGCTTAACATAGATAAAGTAGACGGCGTGCTTATGGATCTTGGCGTATCGTCGTTTCAGCTTGATGAAGCAGAGCGCGGCTTTTCATATCATGCAGATGCGCCGCTCGATATGAGAATGGACAAGCAGGGGAAATCTGCTGCGGACATTGTAAATAACTGCAATGAGCAGGAAATAGCCGACATGCTGTATAAATATGCCGATGAGAAGTACGGCCGCCGTATAGCCTCAGCTATAGTAAAGGCGCGGCAGGAAATGAAAATAGAAACCACCGGTCAGCTGAGCAATATTATATCTTCAGCCGTACCGGCGGCTTACAGGAAAAATCATCATCCGGCGCGAAAAACATTTCAGGCTATAAGAATGGCGGTAAACGAAGAACTTTATCATCTTGAGACCGGCCTTGCAAAAGCCTTTGAGTTGCTTAAAAGCGGCGGAAGACTTTCGGTAATAACATTTCACTCAATTGAAGACAGGATAGTAAAGCAGTATTTTGCATCTCTGTGTCAAGGCTGCACATGCCCCAAGGATTTTCCGGTATGCGTGTGCAAAAACACTCCAAAGGGGCGGCTGCTTTATAAAAAGCCGGTAATACCTACAAAAGAGGAAACAGAGAGCAACAACCGCAGCCGCAGCGCAAAGCTGCGCACAATAATAAAACTATAATCGGAAAGTAGGATTAAATGTGAGCACTTCCCGCAGAAATTACGGACAATATAATACATCGTCGGCCTATGACTTTGACATGTTCATGCCCAAGCGCAAGGAAGAAAAGGAAGGTAAGAAAGGCAAGGTCATAAAGATTTCTGATACTCCGGCCCAAAAAATCCGGCAGGAACAGCAGCGCCGCAAG
>CAJFJP010000117.1:3798-9257 GCA_904384255.1 Candidatus Timburyella stercoris | reverse complement strand
GAATGATGGAAATGGTTTCAAGAGTACGTGCTGTGCTGCGTCGAGTGGCTCCGCCTAAAGAAAGTAATGTACTAAAAGCGGGTAAAATTGTACTTAATCTTGATGAGCATACTGTAATGGTAGATAATAAGCGGGTAATACTTACATTAAAGGAATTTGAACTGCTGCGGGTTATGATGGAACACAAGGGCATGGTGTTCAATCGGGACAAGCTGCTGACGGATGTATGGGGCGTTGACTATTTTGGCGAGACGCGCACAGTGGACATGCATATTAAAAATCTTCGTCAAAAGCTTGGAAATGGTGCTAACATTATAGAAACAGTACGCGGAGTTGGATATCGCATAGAGGCTGATTCATGAGAAAAAAGATTTTTTGGCCGTGCTTTTTAATATCTGCAATGCTTATAATATTATGCTCTGTTGTTATTTGCGCGGCATTAAGCTTCAGTTATGAGAATTCTGCTAAACGTCAGCTTTCGGCACAGCTCGATGTTCTTACCTATGATTTTACGCCATCTGAAGCCGAAAACCGTCCAAATTCTTATTCAGAGGACTATCATGTATTAATTATATCCCCGGAAAATGAAGTGCTGTATGACAGCCAAAGTGAAGCAGTGGAAGATTATTCATCACTTTATGATATAAATCAGGCGAGAGAAACAGAAGAGGGCGAATATATATATAATGACGGCAGCTATATGCGGAAGGTTATCTGCCGCGCGCGAATGCTGGCTGATGGAACGGTTATTCATATATCAGTAAGTCAGCTAAGCATTTGGGGTATGCTATTAAGGGCGCTGCCTGTTGCAGCGGCGGCACTTTTATTTGCATTTTTCGCTTCTTTAATATTTTCTAAGGCTGCTGGCAAAAGCATAGCCGATAAAGTAAACGGCATAAGCTTAGAAGCGCCGCTGGAAAGTGACGATTATGAAGAATTCACTCCGCTGCTTACTAAAATAGAGCACTATAATCGTCGAATGCAGACAAAACTTGATAAGCTTAAGCGGCGTAGAAGCGAATTTTATGCTGTTACTGAAGGCATGAGCGAGGGACTTATAGTGCTTGGAAAGAGCGGCACAATACTCAGTATTAACAAGGCTGCTCAAAAGCTTTTTAACACTGATGCAAATTGTAAGGGAAAAAACATTCTTACAGTATACAGAGGCACTGCCATACAGGATATAATAGAAAGAGCATGGAGGGGAGAGCACGGTGAAACCGTGCAGGAAATATCCGGCCGAGAGTATAGGCTCAGCGCATCTCCGGTGACAACAGATGAAAAGACAGCCGGAGTATATGTGCTGGCGGTTGACATCACGGAAAAGGCTCAGGCGGAGCGTATGCGCCGCGAATTTACGGCGAATGTATCACATGAGCTGAAAACGCCGCTGCATTCGATAATGGGTGCAGCCGAGCTTATGGAAAACGGACTAATGAAGCCGGAAGATGCTCCTCAATTTATTGAAAGAATACATTCAGAGGCCAAGCATTTGGTGGAACTTGTTAATGATATTATTCGGCTGTCTCAGCTTGATGAGAACACGGACTTTCCAAAAGAAACAGTGCCTGTTAAAGAGCTTGCATCCGAGATTGCCAATGCACTGTCTAGCGAGGCGGAAAGCAGAAATGTATCGCTTGTCATAGCCGGAGATGAAGCGAAGATTTATGGCTCTAAAAGGCTTATATATGAAATTATATATAACCTGTGCGATAATGCTATTAAATATAACGTACCCGGCGGCAAAGTAGAAGTATTGATACAAGACGGCGAGACGGTTCGCATTATTGTGTCGGACACCGGAATAGGAATACCGAAAGAGTATCAGCAGCGTATATTTGAACGTTTTTACAGGGTAGACAAGAGCCATTCAAGATCCACCGGCGGAACAGGACTGGGATTGTCGATAGTAAAACATGCGGCAGAATATCATAATGCAAAAATCACCCTTGACAGCGAAGTAGGAAAAGGGACTTCGATTACTATAGAATTTTTAAAGAGTTAAATTAATAAAAAGCCAAGTACTTTTTAAGACATGAATTTACAGAAGTATATAAAGCGTTTTATTTGTGATACATTCAAGGAAAAAACCGAGTGACATGCTTAAATGCAAAGCACTCGGTTTTATTATAAATAATAAAGTTTTACGGATATAATTTTGGTAAAATTTTTGGATATTAGCCAAGCGCATATTGCTATGCGCAAAAATGTAGGTAAGTACATGCTTAAAGCTTTATTTACAGCGTTAAACCAATCTTTTTTGCCGGCCCGATTTGCTAAATGCTGTACATATAAATCTGCCAGTAAAGTTGCATCATTATAATGAACTATACACAGCAGGTATTAAATTAATCAATAAATATTCCTTCTCCCTCACTTATCCAGTTGCCGTCCAACAAATACTTCTTCATGTTTCGCTGAAGTGTTGTATTTTCCGGCAACTGAGCTATTGGTATATCTTTTCTTTTGTAAACCCATTCAAGAAAGTTGTCAGCGCCCTCATTTGCGGGAATTTTTTCATCAAACAGCTGCTGAAACTGCAGTATTCTTGAATTTTCAGGCAGTAAATTTTTCAGATCAGGGCTTAACAGCCATGATGTACATCTGACTTGTACATTCTCATAATCAGGATAATATTTTTTGAAAAATTCTTTTGACAGTTTGCGCGATTTAAGGCAATTTTCATTTGAAATTACTGCATCTGAAGGAATATGAAGGCTGATAAATTTTTCACCGTTTTCAGCATTGCATTTTTCATACTCCAGTTCTCCTATTCTGAAAAGCATTAGAGAAAGCTGCCGCCATGTCCAAAAATCCCGGTCAAAGCCATATTCTCCATAGCTTGCCATATGCTCATTTACAAATCGTGTAAAGCATTTCATAGTAGCGACAAATACATTTTCAGATATACCGGCTATTTTATATTCTTCATAAGCTATGCCGGCGGCGTCAAGCATACATAGAAGGATTTTGAAGCCTTTGTCATCCTGAGGCAAAAGTTCTTTTAAAGCATTTTTAGCCTTCAAGCTTTCATCTGGCCGAGTTAGAAGAAAAATATTTTTTGAAATTTTTTCGTCTTTTATATTTATGTTAGCTGCTAAAAGAGACTCTATGACTTCTTTCGGAAGATCAATCATTTCAGCTATTTTTCTCCACATATTTTCCTCTCCTATCTGCATAATTTAATTTTGATTAGTATATTATAGCGTTACTTTGTTGTAAAGTCTACAAACAAATTTATTAAAGTCTGCAATTACTACCATTAATCAATTTAAAATTTACTCAATTGGTCAGTAAATGCAAAATCTAAAAATGAGTTTAATATAGTCATAAACAATTTGATTTATTGTATGAGTAGTCTGAAATTATACAGATGCTGAATTTATAAAATAGAGTTAGAATTCTTATATCTAAAAGGAGATGTTCCAGCTTCGCAAAATGTTTTATTGACCAAACAAATTAAATATGATATTATAAAAATTATGAAATATTTATAAATAAAGTATTGATTACAACACTCTAAATATATTTTTTTGAAATGAGTGAGTTGTTATGGCCAAAAAAGTATTGCCAATAACTTTAATTATTGCTGCTATATTAGTTTTATCTGTAGGTGCATTTGTATTTTTTACAAATAAGAACATTGACGACAGTGAATTAATTGATCAAGTAGTAAAATCAGCAAATGCCGAGGATAGCTCAATTACAGTCAGGAATGTTCATATCATGACATCGGATAATAACAAGTATGTTTACTTTGAAAGATATAATAAAGACGCTTCTGAATTTGTTGGTCTGGGAGCCTCTGCCGTTAAAAAAAGTTTCAACTCATATAAAACTACTAAAACTGTTATGAATACTTCTATAGATCCAAATGCCGATGTAATAGGCTGTTCGATAGATAATATATTTTTTGGTAAGGTAATGGATGAAAGCGTATTTAAAATGGAATATTATGATGCCGGAGGAATTTTAATATCTTCTGTTAAAACAAGCGATGAAAGCGACTTTTTTTATTTCACCATTCCTGATACAGTAGAGCCGAACACGTATCCACAAATCAGTTCTGTTATTTACGATAAAGAGGGAAATATTATATAAAGTGAAGATATAATAAAAAGCGGGTAGAGGTAATCTCTACCCGCTATATTTAACTTCTACTCCAATAATTTTTCAAAGGTATTTTTACCGGCAACTCCATCAACAGATATTCCTTTTGCACTCTGAAAGCTTCTTACCGCCGAAAGCGTATTATCTCCAAATATGCCGTCTATGTTCCCGGGATTAAATCCATTGCAGTACAGCGCCGACTGTAATATGTACGTTATATTGCCCTCGGCGTTCTTCCTTACCGTCACACACGCCGCCTTTGTCTTCGCACCCCCATATGCCGTCTACTGTAAGCCCTCTGCCAAACTGCGCGTTAAGCTCTGTCCGAAGCCCTGCCACAAGCGCCTTTTTCGTATTCGGACCATATATCCCGTCGACATGTTCATATAAAGAATATGTTTGAAATTTAAGAATATCCGGTAACAGTATGGAACCGATAATAAAAGACGGCAGTATAGTATGGGTCAAGCCGCAAGTGTCTATTGAAAACGGTGAGGTATATTCGTGCTTAACAATGACGCCTTTTGCAAGCGTCTGCACATAGACCATGACAAAAAGTTTGTTGAGCTAATATCCGACAATCCTGATTATCAGCCGATTATCGTAACTAAAAACGATAATTTGTTTACTATGGGTAAGGTACTGGGTACAAGCAGCAAAGCCGTACCGGATAAATAAAGAGGAATTAACATGCCGATATATAAAATGAAAGGCAGCAAAGACGGACTGCAAAAATACCGTATCAGAATAAATTATCACGATATATCCGGCAATGCGCGGCAGATAGACAGGGTTGCATACGGCCTTGACAACGCAAAAGAGCTTGAAATGCGCTTGAACCACGACATAAAAAAAGCAGCTCCTGCAAGAAAGATGACCTTGCAAAAGCTTTATAATGAGTATGCTGATACTAAAAGGCACGAGGTGAGAGAGTCGTCACTGGACAAAAGCAAGAGCATATGGCAGCGCTATATACTGCCAGAGCTGGGGGAGTACCAGCTTAATAAGCTTACGCTGCCTATACTTCAAAAATGGAAGCTTGACATTGCTAACACTGGCTTAGCACAGCAGACAAAGAAAAATGTGTACGGTGAATTTCACACATTACTTAATTACGCTGTAAAAATGGAGTATTTGCCAAACAATCCTTTAGACAAAGTTGGGAATTTTAAAGATAAACTCGCCGTAAAGAAATAAATGCTGTATTATACTGCCGAAGAATTAAAAAAATATCTTGCGGCGGCTTGTGAGAACGCCGAAAAGGCGGAAAAAAGCGGAGATATGTTTGAGTGGCATTTATTATGTGTTTTTCGCAATAGCATTTTATACAGGGCTGCGAAAAGGGGAAA
>CAJFJP010000117.1:0-3738 GCA_904384255.1 Candidatus Timburyella stercoris | reverse complement strand
TAAGCGGAGATTATCTTTCGGTGAAGCGCAGCATAACACAGAAGCTGGGCAACGGCGATAGGGAAACGCCGCCTAAAAACAGGAGCTATCTATAAGAACACTGAAAATTCCGAAGCCTTTAAAGGATATTTTGCATGAGAATTATAACAGATGTAAAGACGCTCCGAATTTTAATGAGCAATGCAAGGTTTGCGGGATATTTAAGCCATTAAGGGACAGCACGCTGGAAAAGCGGAACCGACAATTTGCAGAAAGCGCAGAAGTAAAAAAGATAAGGATACACGATTTTCGACACTCGCATGCCGGTCTGCTCGCCAACGAGGGAATAAACATACAGGAAATAGCAAGGCGGCTTGGACACTCCAAAATAGAGATAACATGGAACACATACAGCCATTTATATCCGCGTGAAGAAGAGCGAGCAATAAAAATATTAGATAAAATCGTGTAAAAAACGTGTAAGAATAAAAATAAACCCGCATAAACATGATGTTTATGCGGGTCTTTAAATTACTGGCAAGAGGCAACAAAAAAGATATTGCTGTATCAAATCTTTCATCAAATCCAGTTCTGCTGTCAATGGTCAAAGGAAAATTGGTAAGAGTATTCATCGCCTTGTTCTTTTCTTCCTCGGTTTTCTCTTTCTCGCATGAAACCATACAGCCAAGCGCAAGCGCTAGCAGTAGTATAACTGCTATTATTCGCTTCTTCATAACGTCTCCTTTACTTTAGCAAAGATATCCATTCCTGATAATTTTCCAAAGTAAGCTCTTTTCTCTTATTCCATTCTTCTTGAGGTAATCTATCCCGTTCATTGGGCATTACAGCATGTTCATAACTTTCAGCTTCACATCTGTACACCATATTTTCCATTATCTGCTTTGCACTTTCACAAGATAATATATTAAGAATATTTATATATCCTATTGAAGATTTTATGCGGCTTGAAGACAGTGATTCTTCTGTATCCTCTTTATTTATCCAATCAAGAAGGGCCGTCACTCCTTTGTCTTTCTCCCCTTTGCGTGTAACGGCATAGGTATACAATGTATATGGGTATTCTCCATTTTTAACCGAGTCATATGTCGGCTTTATACCATCTATATACACTGGCTTTACATATGCATATTCATCTCCTATGGAAAAATAAAAATACATTCTAAATGGGTTATAAACTGTAAGATAATAACTGCCGTCATCAAACCTAGTTTGAAGCTCAATAATAAATGGTATGTCTTTCGATAAGCTGGAATCCTCATATTTATCAATTAAATTAAAATTGAGTTCTTTTTCTCCTTTGGATAAAACACGGTTTAATGTTTCAAAGTAATTTGACGACTCAGTATTATATACGTATTTTATCTCTCCCGCAGGCCCTCCTAAATCAGACCATGAATTTATTTTCTCCTCATACAGCATGTCGTCAAGCACACTGCTCGATATGCTTTCAACAGGATTTTCATATGATGTAATAAAGACCAATGGGAATATACCTATTAGTGTATAGTCGAGTTCTTCGTCAAAGCTTTTCTCATCCTTTGTCATCTCAATAAATGCCATATCCATTTCGCCGCTTTTTACTTTGTTCTCCAGCTCGTTTCTGCTGTACGTTTCCCTTGGATAATTGACATGTGAAGATATTTCATTGCCATCTTCAGCGCATAGTAATGCCTCAAACAATTCTCTGTTGTACGTAAGAGTATACTCCGTGTTACCTATAATGGGGTAATCATCAACGGTAAACTCCATGCCTATATTACTTTCGCTATTGACAGTCAGAGAGAACTCGGATATAGCTTCTTTATTCGATGCATCTGTTTCTCTTTCTACAGCCTCACTACAGGAAGTCATTCCAATGATAAGCGTTAGGAGTAGTCCACTCGCTATTATTCGCTTCTTCATAATTCCCCTCCTTTAAAAATTTAATTAAACATAATAGCCGTCCAATGCTATTACACGCAGAGTTTGTGATATATAATTTGTTGTTTCTATATCTACATCTACATTGTAGCTTGTGGCGTTTGACCTTGATGATACAGATACCTTACATGGTCCTGATATTCCTCCGTTCATATCAGTTATAATAAGGGAATGTGTATAGTCATTTCTGCCATTATACCGTACTTGAATAATATCTCCGGTGGTATAAGCCATTTCCATTCTATTAGTAAAATGCCATTCTACATAATGTCCTGCAGGTCCTCTTACAGTATTCCATGTTAAAAAATCATATAATTGGGTTACACCCGCCCATGACGAAGATCTATTGTTAATGTTCTTAAAAAACCAGCAATTTTGTTCTCCATTCTGGCCATCTCTTGTTACTGCTCCACCGGCAAGCAGACAATGAGATATAAAATTAGTGCAATCGCCGGCATCAGGATCACTGCTCCCTATATTCGCAAAATCTACATATTCTCCAGCATATGTCGAACCGCGTACAGGCCGGTTGTTACAATATCTTACAGTCCTCACAGCATAATCTACCATTGCCGCCCTGTTTAGAGGACGCAGCGTTGAAGCACGCGTAATTGCCTGATTAGCATCTGTCTCAATATCAACAACAGCTTCATTATCTGATGACAATATATTTTCCGATGTATACTGAGAATTTACAGCGTTTTCTTTCTGAATATCAAGCAAATCAAAAAATACGTTTTGGCTTGCCATGCATTCATCCAAGTAACTAAAAGTAGAAGATGTTATATTGATAGGCTCAATTACATTAATATTTACATTGCTTTTTATCAATGCATTATTTGTCTTTGTTGCTTTAACACGGTTTTCCAAGGTTTGTTCTATATCCACATTTTCTTCTCGCGAAACATGATCTAAAAAATCCTCAGAATACCACTCTGTAATTTTAAGTTTACCATTAACTTTTTGAAAAACTAAATCTGTACCTTCGCCTATTCCGGTCAGTTTGTCAGTTCCTTCATATTGCTGTGAAATATTTGCTGCCACAAATAAATATATTGCATCATCGTAAACGTTCCATGAAATAAGTTCAAAAGTATTTTCACTGTATTCATATGTCACGCCTGAACGAATATGCCTATGCTCACTTAAAGCAATTTTAGCATTTAAATATTTAACTAAATCATCATTTGCAACATACTCTTCTAAGTCGGCATCTGTTAATAAGTAGCAGGCATCGTAATACTCGCCTAAAGCCGCTTTAGAAATGTCGAAGCATTCCGCAACATCGTTTTCATAAACCGCAGATGCGTATTCAAAATCAGCGGCCGCCGCCGAAATCATAAAGACTTATAAAGATAACAAAACTGTTGCTAACAATAATGACATTCTTTTCATTTTACATCACTCATTTTCCTATTTTTGATTGCTTTAACTATTAAGTATACTATCTCTGAAATCAGGGCAAGGAAAAAAGCTGCAATTGTTGCTATAATATAAATTTTAAGGATTGTTTGAAATGGCTCAGACCCAGCTGTAAACAAGAATGTAGAATTGATAAACAATATAAATAAAAGGAAGCCAAAAGCGAATAAGAACATAAACAAACCTATTATCAAAAACACCTTTGCGGGAATTGGCTTAATAGGCTTCGTAATCAGGGCCAGAAGAAACGCCGCCGACATTATGCAAAACAATATATACATGATATAACATGCTATTCTATAAGTAATCATACCACCTGGAATAAAACTTGAGCCAAACATCATAGCAGTGGGTAAAGCGACCACAATTGGCAGCAAGCAAAGACCTGTCCTAAGG
>CAJFJP010000116.1 GCA_904384255.1 Candidatus Timburyella stercoris | reverse complement strand
TCCACCCGTTCCCATCCCGAACACGGAAGTTAAGCTCATTCGTGCCGAAGATACTTGGCGGGCGACTGCCTGGGAAAATAGGTCGATGCCGACACTTATAAATCCTGCCTGGCAGGAGGTAGAGCAATCGCCCAATAGGGCGGTTGTTTTTTATTTTATCTTGTTGACGATATTTGATGTATATAGTATAATCAAGATATAAAAAGGAAAAAGAGGTGAGACCGTTGGCAAATAAAATAAAATTGGTTGTCGGCGGTATAGATTATCTGATAAATACAGAAGAGAATGAAGAGTATGTCAAGGCGCTTGGAAGCGAACTAAGCAGATGTCTTGACAGCCTTGCAAAGGATAATCCGTATCTTTCGACGACAATGGTAGCGGTTTTGGCTGCGCTTGATTATTTGGATGACTCTAAAAAGGCAAAAGAGGATGCCGAACAGCTGCGTATGCAGATGAAAGAATATATAGAAGAAGCGGCATGCGCGCGCTTAGAGGCGGATGAGGCCCGCCGCGAGGTTGAACGTCTTAACCGAGAATTAAGGCAGCTTAGAGATAAGCTTAATCAGAGCAAGTAATATGTATTTTTATTTGCTTAAATTTGAAGCGGCGGCGATTAAGCCGCCGCTTTTCTGATATGTGCTAATCACTGTTTGCCGAAAAGCTTGAAAACAAATTGTAAATATATAAAAAACGTGGCCTTTTAACTAAAGTGCAAGAGATGAAAGGAATAACAAGGTCTGATTTTGCTGTTAAAAAAGATGAATTTTAATATATAATTTAATAAGCTCATAATGAATTGTATTTGTAACTTATCTTATGAGTAAAAGCTGCAGAAACGGTTTATTTATATTTGGCTTAATATTATTTTAAATTGTTATAGAAAATTTTTATTTGAAAGAGGTGGCAAAATGATAAGACGCATGAATATAAGCGATAAAGATAGTTTTTTCAATATGTCAAAGGAGTTTTATGAATCAGGTGCCGCACTGCAAAATATTCCGGAGAGGAATATTATAAGGACATTTGATACAATAATCTCCGGCTCGCCGTATGCGGATGCATATATAATAAGCAGTGATGGTAATCCGGCAGGATATGCTCTTTTAGCGATAACCTATTCGAACGAGGCTGGCGGAATAGTTGCATGGATAGAAGAAATTTATATTTTAAATGAATACAGGGGCAAAGGACTTGGCGCAAAGCTTATTGAGTTTATAGAGGAAGAATATAAGGATAAGGCGGTAAAACTGAGACTTGAGGTAGAAGAATCAAACAAAGGTGCCGCCCGGCTTTATGAAAGGCTCGGCTTTAAATATCTTGATTACATACAAATGCACAAGCCGCTTATAACGGAGGAATAGATATATGGAAGCTAAGGTTATGATAAAAAAATTGCATGAAAGAGCGGTGATGCCGGCATATGCAACTTCTTCATCTGCCGGGATGGACTTGTATGCCCTGCTTGATGAAGAGATAGAGCTGATGCCTTCTCAGCGCGTGACAATACCTACAGGAATATCAGTTCAACTGCCCGACGGAACAGCAGCCTTTATATACGCAAGAAGCGGACTGGGCATAAAGCATGGGATAGTGCCGTCCAACTGTGTAGGAGTAATAGACAGCGACTATCGCGGCGAAATTAAGGTGGGACTGGTTAATCAGTCTGATGTGCCGTATACGATAAAGCCGTTTGAACGCATTGCTCAGATGGTAATAGCTCCGGTATTAAAGGCGGAGCTAATTGAGGCTGACTCATTGAACGGGACCGAGCGGGGAGAGGGCGGCTTCGGCTCTACCGGCAGGGACTAATTCTTGGTGGATTTTTTATTTAATGTAATCATATACGCAAAAAGCCTAAATTGCCGCCACTGTTTTTGATATTTGTGTCAGAACAAATATTTCTGCTGCCTTATGACTTGCCTTCGGTGATCAGCGTTGCCGCTGATGCTTTTAATATGTCTGATTTAAAGCGGTATTTCTTTAACTGAGGTGGAACGATATTGCAGCTGTTTTACATGAGGCAAATGCTTTAACTTTGCCGGGCGGCATGCTGCGTCGCTTTATAAAAGGCCCTGGAAATTGTTTATCAGCAGCGATGACAGATGTTCCATATGCGATGATTGGATGTGGCTTTTTGCTAAAATATCTATGCGTATTATCTTTAAAAATTATCTGCGATGGTTTGGCTAAGTAAACTTTTTACTGGTATTGGTTAATTCGCCGCGCTTTTTAAATATAATGCAGATATTTATTAAAGGAGTTATATTTCTTTATATTAGATTTTTTATAAATGATATCTTTGCATCAGAAAAGCAGAAAGAGTAAAATTAATTATTATGCAAATTAATTAGATAGGCAGTGAGTGGAATGAAAAAGAGCAAAGACATATTTATACTTTTGTTTTTGATACTTGCAGCAGTAGTGATAGGCGGCTTTATAGCGCAGCTTACATCAGGAATAGCGGCGCTTAAATGGCTGACATACGGCGAAGCCATTTCCTTTAACTACGGAAATGCCAATCCTCTGCTTGACTTAGGGATTTTCAAGTTTAATTTTGGGTTTCAGCTTAACATTAATATATTGCAGATAGTGCTTATATGTATTGCTCTGTTGGTGTACAGAAAGGTGAGATAGTATGGCGGTTAATATAATACTTGCCTCAGCCTCGCCGAGACGCTCGGAAATCCTCCGCATGATAGGATTAAATTTTACAGTACATCCGGCAAATATCGATGAAAATATCTGCTGCGGCGAGCCGGGACGTATGACAGAGATAATCGCTGAGAAAAAGGCCGAAGCGGTAGGCGAAAGATATGATGCTCTGATAATAGCGGCGGATACTGTAGTTTCAATAGCCGGAAAAGTTTTGGGTAAGCCGGCGGACGAAGCTGAAGCGGCGTATATGCTCCGCATGCTTTCGGGGAAAAAACACACGGTTTTTACCGGCGTATGTTTAAAATACAGAGGCAAGACGAAGGTTTTTCACGAGGCGGCTGATGTAGAGTTCTGCCAGATGAGCGACAGCGAAATATCATCGTACATAGCAACGGGCGAACCTATGGATAAGGCCGGCGCTTACGGCATACAGGGCATGGGAAGCAAGTATATAAAAGGTATATCCGGCGATTTCTTTAATGTCATGGGCTTTCCGGTAAACTCATTTTATCGTCATGTGATGGAAATGGACAGCGAACTGAGCAAAGAATTATTTAAATTGTAAATAAATGTGAAATTATGTAAATTTTATATTGTCTAATTCCAATAGCAAGGTTATAATAAATTGTATTAAAACAGGCCGTAAATTTGATATAAAGCTTTTATAAATGTATTATTTTAAAAATAAAAAGCAAACTTATACTATATGTATATTTTAAATGTTATGTAAATTGATTAAGATATTGACTTATGCTAAATATAAAGTTTTAAGCTTAGCTGGAAAACCATGCTAAGCGGTTTCTTTATCTTTAAAAGAAAAATGATTATGTAAATCAATAAGCTGCGGCTGTTTAAGTTAGATTGCGAAAATCTGCAAAAATAAAAGTACAAAGGGGTATGAAGTAATGTTTTCGAGGGACATAGGAATAGATTTGGGCACAGCGAATACGCTGGTTTGCATAAAGGGCAAAGGCATAATAATGCGTGAGCCTTCGGTTGTTGCGGTAGATGTAAGGAACGACGCCGTCAGAGCGGTAGGCACTGAGGCAAAAGACATGATAGGGCGTACGCCCGGATCGATAGTGGCGGTACGTCCTCTTAAGGACGGCGTTATAGCCGACTTTGATGTTACAGCCGCCATGCTCAAAAAATTTATTAAAGAGGCGCTTAAGGGCTCTATGTTCTCACGCGCCAGAATAGTAATATGTATTCCGTCGGGAGTAACGGAGGTTGAAAGCCGCGCCGTTTATGACGCGGCGCGTCAGGCGGGCGCCAGCATGGTAGACCTTATAGAAGAACCGATGGCGGCGGCAATAGGCGCAGGGCTTCCGGTGTCGGACGCCACAGGAAGCATGGTAGTTGACATTGGCGGCGGCACATCAGAAGTAGCGGTAATATCGCTTGGCGACATTGTTACGGCGCAGTCGGTGCGTGTTGCCGGCGATGATATGGACGAAGCTATTATTACCTATATACGCAAAAAGCACAACCTGCTCATAGGCGAGAGAACGGCCGAGCAGATAAAAATTCAGATAGGCTCTGCCTATCATTTTAACGGCGAAGAGGAAGCATCGATGGAGATAAAGGGGCGCAACCTTGTCGACGGGCTACCGAAGAATGTGAGAATAACGTCTGAAGAGGTGCGCGAGGCGCTTTCAGACCCGGTAAATCAGATAATAGATGCAATTAAGGGAACTTTAGAGAAAACACCGCCGGAGCTTGCGGCAGACATAATAGACAGAGGCATAACACTTACGGGCGGCGGCGCGTTGCTCAGAGGGCTTGACGTATTGGTATCGGAAACGACGAGCATGCCGGTGCATGTGGCCGACAATCCGCTTGACTGCGTGGTAGAGGGCACAGCAAAGCGCCTTGAGATGGATCTGCCGTTTGACACATATCAGCACAGGAACAAGTATTAATGTAAATGCAGTAAAAAGGCTAATTGAAAGGAGAGCACAAGCTTACACATGAGGATATTTTTAAGAAGTCGCCGCTTTAAAATACTTTTGGCAGTTGTAGCGGTATTGCTTGTAATTATGATATTAACTGTTACAATAAGCAAATATGCATCTCCGCAAAGCAGCTTTATAAGTGTTATAACGACTCCCTTTCAAAAGCTAACCTCGTTTGTATCCGACAAGGCGGGAGAAATAACGAATAATTTTACAAAGAGCAGCGAAATAAGCAGCGAGAATGAAGAGCTTAAAAATCGCATAGCCGAGCTGGAAGATCAGCTTGTAGACTATGAAAAAATGAAGCAGGAAAATGAATATTACAAGCAGTTTCTTGATTTAAAGCAGGAAAATGAAGATTTTGAGCTTGAAGAGGCAAATGTTATAGCAAGAGATCCGAACGAGCTTTTATATAAGACATTTACTATAGACAAGGGCTCGCTTAACGGGGTTGCCCAAAACGACCCGGTGGTTGCACAGGGGCGGTATCTTGTCGGGTATGTTTATGATGTGTCACCGTCACAGTCGACAGTTATTACGGTACTTAATCCAAACATAAATATAAGCGCCGTTGTTAACAGGACATCTGATATTGGCAGCATATCAGGAGATGTAAAGCTTGCCGAGAACGGCACATGCCGGATGACGGGACTTTCACGTACCAGCGGCGCTGCAGCGGGCGACAGGGTAGTGACAACGAGCCTCGGCGGTACTTTTCCGGACGGGCTTATTATAGGCCCCATAACGGAAATAGCGCCAAGTGGCAGCGATATATCCAACTACGCGGTTATTGAGCCGTCGGCTGATTTTGACGATTTACGCTTTGTCATGGTTATAAAAGGCTTTGAGGGACAAAGCGGTGCATCCGGCAATTAAGCATGAAATACCATT
>CAJFJP010000115.1 GCA_904384255.1 Candidatus Timburyella stercoris | reverse complement strand
AAAATACAAAATTAAAATAAAAATTGCAGTAATAAGTGAAAGTAAAACATTCAATACCATTCTTACCTTAGTTCTTGTCATTATCATCACTTCTTTTTTGTTTAGGAGCTAATATATCTCTAATAATATAAATAATCGTTATTAAGACTATAAAACCAAAAGACCATTTGGCATCTGGAAAATCAGTAAAAATTATTAATCCTAAATAACTGATAAACACAATAGCAACAACAATATTAAAATAGAGTCTTAATTTAGGTTTTGCCATATTTCATCCAACCTTTCACGTACTGCATTGATTTTTCTCCCCAAAACGTCATAATCTGAATTTTCATGTTGATGTTGATTGCAATATTTAGCAATCTGATTTACATTCGCACCTAATTTACTTAAATCTTTGGCAATCGATTGTCGCGTCTCTTTATCAAATTTGGGCGCTACCAATCGACTCCCATGTGCCTTTTTCTTAACGAAATTCGGCACACTCATATTCAAAGTTTCGGCCGATGATCTTAACTTTTCATATTCGGATTCGCTTACTCTGAAACTAATTTGTTTTGGCTCTTTGCGGTTGGGTTTTTGGTTTTCCCCAACAGACAAATCGCTAGCCAAATTATTATCATGTTCACTCATTCAATCCCACCACACTTCTTCGAAATATATTACTTTCTATATTTTTAGATTATAGGATAATCAACAAAATTCCAAGTCATAATATGGTTTGGCAAGCGTCGTATATTCTAGCCACTTCGTTCTGAATATACCGGCTTGATGGGAATAGTCCCATACCCTTTATGTTTTTGCTTAAGCAAAAAATGAGTGGCAAAATGCTATCCACTCATAGTTCAAAATCAAATTCAAAATCAAAAATCCGTACAGTATCGCCATCCCTAACGCCCTGGCGTTTAAGCTCTTCTATGATACCGCTTGTATTAAGAACCTTTTGAAAATACTGCAGTGATTCGTAATCCTCAGGATTAATATCGTTCATTATTCGCATAAGCCATGGTGCATCAACAATGAATACATCGTTTTCTTTCCTTACTGTAAAGGAGTGGCTATTGAGGGTAAAATTGTTGTCTTCTTCAATATCAGGCTCATAAATTTTTACGGGCGGCAGATGCTGTGTTATTGTAAATACCTCGTTTACAAGCGCCCTTGTGCCCTCTGCAATCGCCGCCATTATGCGAAAGACCTTTAGCCCCTTAGCGCGAATATATTTCTCAAATCTCTCAATATCCTCATCTGATGCAAGATCGCATTTATTTGCAGCTACGACCTGCGGACGTTCAAGCAGCTCATTGCTGTAGGCGGCCAGCTCCTTATTTATAGCCTCAAAGTCCTCTATCGGGTCACGGCCCTCACTGCCAGAAACATCAACAACATGTATAAACATACGACAACGGTCGATATGACGCAAAAATTTATGTCCCAGTCCGGCGCCCTCTCCGGCGCCTTCAATCAGGCCGGGAATATCCGCCATTACAAAAGAACTGCCATCGCCTATGCTGACCACGCCAAGCGTAGGATTAAGAGTAGTAAAATGATAGTTAGCAACTTTGGGGCGCGCTTCACTCACAACCGACAGCAATGTAGACTTGCCAACGTTTGGAAAACCTATTATACCTACATCAGCAATAAGCTTAAGCTCAAGTATAACCTCTTTTTCCTCACCCGGAATACCGGACTTGGCAAAGCGTGGGATTTGTCGTGTTGCCGTTGCAAATTTTTTATTGCCAAAGCCGCCGCGTCCGCCGCGCAGTACGGTTACACGTTCATCGCGCGACATATCGCAGATAATTCTGCCGCTTTCGGCATCTTTTATAAGCGTGCCGCGTGGTACCTTAATTATCAAATTTGCGCCGCCTTTGCCATAGCAGTTGCCGCCGCGTCCGTTTTCTCCGTTTTGGGCGATAAACTTCCGCTTATACCTGAAGTCTACAAGCGTATTCATATTATTGTCAATTTCAAATATAACATCGCCGCCGCGTCCGCCGTCTCCGCCGTCGGGTCCGCCGGCAGCAACATATTTCTCCCTATGGAAAGTAACAGCGCCGTTCCCGCCGTCTCCCGCTTTTATCAATATTTTTGCAGTATCTACAAACATATTTATCACCATACCTACAGCGATTAAAATACCATTTGAGTATATTTCCCCATCGCCTTTTTACAAAATCCATTTTGCACACGATGTTTTGCTCAATAAGCATTATGAGTCTAACTGCTGACCGCTGCTTAAGATGCAAACATCTGTACAAATTACCGCTTAGATATCTTTGCCGGTAAAGCTCAAGGAGATGATGCCTTTGCCCGGCGATGCATATTTACCAACGGCTTACCAGCCAATTTTAAAAATCTTAACTGCGGCACTTACAGCATTATAAAATCACTGAACAAATGCCAGTATAAACAAAAAAGCCGGGATATACCCGGCTTAAAGGTCGATTTTTACTCTTCCACCGCGTATACGCTTACCTTGCGGCGCTTGCGGTCATAGCTCTCAAACTTCACCTTGCCGTCAATAAGAGCAAACAAAGTGTCATCAGAACCGCGGCCTACGTTCTCGCCCGGATGAATGTGTGTGCCGCGCTGCCTTATAAGTATATTGCCAGCCAGTACAAACTGACCGTCTGCACGCTTGAGGCCAAGACGCTTGGACTCAGAATCGCGGCCATTCTTTGTTGAACCCATTCCCTTTTTATGGGCAAAAAGCTGTATATTTATCTTAAGCATAGTCATTTTCCTTTCTGTCAATGCCAGAGTATTTATTCTCCTGACGTTATATGTTCGGGATACTGCGTACACAGCTCATCTAAATGAAGCTGAAGGCCTTTAAGCAGCACACCGCATTTGTCAATATCTTTCTCCTGTAGCTTTAAGCTAAAGCAAGCATCTGCCTCGACTATATCAGCCTTTACACCAAGTACATCGGTTATAGTGTTGGCAACCATATACGCAGCGCTTGATACTGCCGCGCAGACAATATCGCTCCCGCTCTCAGCATAGCCTGAGTGACCATTAATTACAAACCCATATATTCCTTTACTTTTGACAAGGAATTTATATTTCGTCATTTTCTTCAGTCTTTTTAGCTGCTGTGCGCTTTTTCTTCGGCTTTGCATCGCCTATCTCCTTAATAACTACCTTGGAGTAAGGCTGTCTGTGACCCAGCTTGCGCTTTGAATCATTCTTTGGCTTGTAGGTGAAGACCGTCACTTTCTTACCCTTGCCATTTTTTACGATTTCGCCGGTTACAGTCATACCCTCAATAAAAGGAGTACCAAATTTCAGTCCGTTCTCATCACCCACAGCAAGAACCTCGTTAAACACTACGCTCTCGCCCTCAAGGCTGCCAAGCTTTTCGACAAAAATCTCGTCGCCGACCTGAACCTTATACTGCTTACCGCCGGTTTTTATAACAGCATACATATTTTTTACCTGCCTATTTCAGTCTCGCTACCACAGGCGGGGAAATCCCACTTAAATTAGGCCTGCGTATATGCGGCTTTAGCAGTATATCATAAATCGATATATTTGTCAATAAATTTTAATTTCCCTGCTTTGAAGCATAATGTCTCCCGCATTTTGCAGCTGCGCAATATATTAAAAAATAAATTGCACCAAAGCAAAAATTATTTGTATAAGCCAGGTAACGCAAAGCCTCCAAAATGCATTCGCATCTTCTTAATATTATAAATAAATTAGATGATATACAGCCCATTAACGGTGTAATGACTGTGCATCTTTCTTATACAGCACTTGCTGTATAAGCTGCAATCTATTGACTGGCATGAATGACGGCTGACTATTTTTATAAAAGGCGGATTTTTTCTTCCCCTCTATAATAAGATAAAATTTTTTTAATATTAAATGTCCGGCATATAATTGTGATTAATTTTTTCAGATATGCGGCGTTTTATAATGAATACAGCGCCGACAATAATTATAATCTGAAGGCATTGATGTTATTATTCATTAGAAAATATTTGTATACTAAAGCTGCTTGAAAACAAAATGTACGACAGATAATGCACAAAAGGTCAAACATTTATATTTTATATATACAGCTTAAATAACAATTATAATATTTTTTCCATTCCAATTTTTTGAACTTTCAGCCCAACTTTTTCATAAAACTTTAAGGCTTTAACATTGTCGGCCCATACGTTAAGAGTTACATTATAATATCCGCGCCTTTTTGCATAATCAAGAACATATTCATAAAGTGCCTTTCCAATATGATTGCCGCGCACCGTTTCGTCGACGCATAAATCATCGATATAAAGCGTTTTTATGTCTGTCATGTTGTTGTCGTTTATATATTGTTTGTGCACACAAAAGACATAGCCTAAAACAGACCCATTTTTATCTGCAACAAAAATCGGAGTTTTATCATCTGCAATTATTTTTTTCAATTCATCATCGCTGTATTTCTTTGAACCTGCTTTAAATAAATCTGGACGCACATCGCTGTGTATTTTATGCACTTCAAACAACAACTTGTCAATGTCGGGTATATCATGTTCTTCCGCCCGGCGTATTGAAAATCCTTCCATATAATTTTTATACCTCCATTAGCAATGTGCTTAAGCTTATAAAAACCTGATTAAATTCTGTTTAATTATTTTCAGTCATATTCGCGGCGCTTTTGACTGTTTAAAAAACCAAACTATATGGTTTAATTACAGATTAATATAATTTTGTTATAGGAGTAAATAATATTTGATCTGCCGAAGCAGACGCAAAAGCTGTTCTGCTTTGTATTAAAACATTTTGCTTAGAATTTTATATATTCATCTGTAAAATGACGGCTTAGCATTGGCTAAAAAACGCTTTTATTTTTATCTATACCAATATCAGTATTATTGTCTGTTTTTCTGTATTATTCGAACTCTATTTTTAAAATATTATTTCCTGTGTTTTTGGTGTCTTTTCGTGCCTGAAATGGCCGTTTTATCTCACTAATTCCAGCCATTTTCTTGTGATTTAACTGTTCCGTGTACCTTTCGTGTACCCCAAATCAGGTCTTTCATTATTATTAAAAAGGAGATGACAACCAAAACCACACTGAAATTATACCATATATAAATCCTGTTAGCAATCGTCGGCGGGGAGCTTCACTTTTAGTTTGGAGGCCCGCGCTGTTTTTTGGTTTAGGAGGCAATCATGTCAGAATATCGACTAGAATTAAAGCAAATTGTGGATTATCCACGCTGCCGGGTCTACCGCCAGTTCATTATGCTTCTGCTTTAGGATCATAATATCCGTATTGGCGGCAGCTCCGGCCTTTTTTATTATACCGTCCTTTGCAGCTATGCGAATTTCCGCACGTCATATAAGCGGATTGACGGGATCAGCTATACCATATACCCCGGCGAATGGCTGTGCCGAGTCAATGAGGTGGCCGAATGGTTCCGCACTCGGTTCCAGCAAATCATTCAAAAAATGCGGAAGGAGGAACCCACACCATGAAACGGGAATTACCGCCGGCATTAATTCAAAAACAGGAACAGATGAGA
>CAJFJP010000114.1 GCA_904384255.1 Candidatus Timburyella stercoris | reverse complement strand
TTCCAGTTTTCGCCGTCAAAAAAGGCAAGGTCGACAGGCTTATAATAAATAGAAGATGTGCGGTATTTTCTCGAAAGCGGCAGAAGTATTTCTCTTATACTATTCTGTGTAACACCGCTTTCTACCCTCGACTTACCGGCGCCATGCGCTTCATTGTTAGCCCTAAATGCAGAAATTTCACCGCGCAGATTGCCGTTTGACGTTTCTACATCCGTAACAATAATTTGTCCGGATATCGGCTTGCTGAAGTTGTGCGGCAGTTTTCTCGGATTAACAATAGCAGGTACGTTTTCTTCTCCAAACTTCAGCCTTGCAACGCGCTTGGCACAAGTTTCAATGGCAAAACCGCTTTTTGATTCAAAGCTGCTTACAAACACCATGCTCGCGGTTATATTTTCATCCATCTGACTGAGAAGAAAGTTGTTGACTTTTCTTTTATAATTAGCAGCAAAGTCCTTTTCAATTATATCGGTCAGCCGTGAAAACTCTTCAAAAACAATTTGTTTAATAATATTTCTCATAAGGTATACTAACCTTTCAAGTGAAAAATTATACTATATTTTAACATATATCGATATCTCCCGCAATAGTCATACACTGTACTGTGTTTTGCTTCAAATAATTCTATAATTTTATTTATTTTTAATATGCAAATTTCAAATAAATATCCTTAACCAAATTTCTACGTTTACCAATGCAGAAACGGCACGCTAAATTAAATAATTAACCAGCCGGATAAATCTTTACATCCGGCTGGTTTTCATCTTTATAAAAGTTATAATAAATCAATAAACGATTATTATAATCTTCCAATGCTCATTTATATATAATCATTATATGGCTTTGCAAGTAATGAAGCTCCAATAAGGCCGCCGTCACCGTCCAGCAAAGTAGTTTTAACAACAGCGTCAGGCAGCAGCCACGGACTTATATAATCGAGCAGCGTCTTACCCTCGCGCGCAATGCTGCCAGATAACACGATAATATCCGGCCTAAAAACTTTTAAAATGCTGTTTATGCCAACCGAAAGCATACGTCCATATTCACTTAGCACTTCCCTTGCTATAGGACAGCCTGCGGCCGCCGCTGTAAATGCAGTTTTCCCATCCAAGCCGCTTTTGCTGTAATTGGCCAACAAGCTGTCAGGCGCAGCCTTTGCCGCACGCAGTGTCATTTTGACAAGAGCTTTGGCGGAAGCATAATGCTCATAGCATCCATAAAGGCCACATTCGCACTTTTCACCATGTATGTCAATAGTAAAATGTCCCAGCTCGCCGGCGCGAAAGTTATTGCCGCGGTAAATCTTTCCTCCAATCATGATAGCGCCGCCTATCCCTGTTCCTATCGTCAACATTATTACGTCGTCAAAATCTCTGCATACACCCGCTGCATGCTCTCCTATCAACGCGCAGTTTGCATCATTGTCGATAATTACCGGCAGTCCGCCGAGCGATTTGCTTACACGTGCCGCTATGGGCTCATTTTTAAATGGCAGATTGCCCGCGCCCAAAATCATTCCATTTACAGGGTCTATTGCGCCGGCAGAACCTATGCCTATTCCTACAATAGGATAGTTCGCTGCAAGCCTTTTACAGGTGTCAATTATGTCGAAGACTATTGCATCCGAGCCATGCTCAGTTAAAGTTGGTATAGCCGCCTTTTCACAAATCTTAAAATTATCGTCAACTACGCCGATTTTTATGCTAGTGCCGCCTATGTCAACGCCTATTCTGTAATTCATATCTATCACCGCAATAATTTGAAAATTTAAATATATCCGACGGCTCATATTTTAAACGCAATGAGCCATCGGACATATTCCAGTTGCTTTTTCAGCACCACCTAAATTTTCGGAAGATGAACAAATGTCACGCAAAACAGGGAACGCGCTTATGCACATCTTTCGCCGTCGATAAATACAGCCTTGATATTCAAATTTTGGTCGCATATTATCAAATCGGCACAGCAGCCCGGCTTTATAACGCCAGTAATTTTCTCTATGCCCAAAGCCTTAGCTGGATTAAGCGATGCCATTACCGAAATCTCTTCCAGCGGCACTCCCAGCGACAATAGATTTTTTGCGCCCTCAAGCACGCTCACGCAGCTGCCGGCAATCTTGCCCTCTTCGCTGCGGCATACTCCGTCTTTAACAATGCGCTTATTACCGCTCACAAAATATTCGCCGTCTCCCAGTCCCGACATAAAGCCGGCGTCGCTTATGAGAGTTATTCCCCCACATCCTTTAAGCTTATAAACAAGCTGTACTGTCTGCGGTGAAAGATGAACAAAATCGCATATCATCTCGCAGTTTACACGCCCGTCGGTCAGCACGGCACCGAGTATGCCGACTTCTCTGTGATGAAATGGACGCATAGCGTCGAACACATGCGTTGCGCGGGAAGCGCCGGCTTCTATTGCCGACATCGACTGTTCATACGTTGCACCGGTATGTCCCAGCGATATATTTACCCCAAGCTTTACCGCGCGCTCAACTATTTTGGCGGCATTCTCGCGCTCTGGTGCAAGCGTCATTATCTTCAGCAGTCCGTCTGATGCAGCATAAAATCTTTCAAACATTTCTGCCGACGCCTCAATTTTAGGCGGATTCATAACGCCGCGGTATTCCTGAGACACATAAGGCCCCTCGATATGAATGCCATATATTTTTGCGCCGCTTACTTTCTTTTTGCTCTCGCGGACTATGTTTTGCTCCGCCTTTATAATGCCTTCCGGCTCAAGACAGCGTATGGTGGGGGCAAATGCCGTTATTCCCTTAGAGGCAAACCATTTTCGCACTTTGTCAAACGACTCTGACTCTGATGCAAATTCACCGCCCATGCTGCCATGTATATGTGTGTCGATAAAGCCGGGTATTACATACAATCCATCGGCGTCAAAAACATTGCTTTGTGCGGACAAACATCCCATTTCCTTTATTATGCCGTTTTCAAGCTCTATGTCGATGCACTCAAAGCATCCCGTTTCGCCGTTAAGCACATTTCCGCCGCGTATCTGATTTGCCATCATTTTGCATCCAAGTCCTTTATCATACGCTGTATATTGCGCGTGCCGATGGAGACCGCCTGCATGACGTCCTCAATGCCCTCAAACTCAAGTGATACATAGCCGTTATATCCTGACGCCTTTATGGCTGAAAGTATCTGGAAAGTAGGAATGTCGCCGTGTCCGAATATGGTGGAACGGCGGAAATTTCCTCCGCGTGAGCGGGAAAATCCCTCGCCTGGGTCATATGACATGCCAGACCTAACAAATACGTCCTTAGCGTGTACATGTACAATTAAATCAAGCAATGCAGAGACTGCAACAGATGTATCCTCGTCTACGCCGCCGAAATTTGCCATGTCGCACAGCAGCCCGTAATTGGGATTATTGACCTTATAAAACAGCTCAAGCATGCGGCCGCTGTCCTGCATCAGCCGGCCATGGTTCTCCGAGCATGTTTTAACGCCGACGCTCTTCGCATAGTCCGCCACTTCGGATATATATGGCGCAACGTAATCGATAACCGCCTTGTAGGTTTTAACACCCTCATAGCCATCGTAATACGACCATGCTACGTCATGACGCAGAAGCTTTATACCGCACTCTGCGGCGGCATCGATGTGCTTTTTCAGGCGCTCCGCTTCAGACGCCGGGTCGGGTGTAAAAAAATTTGCGTCGGTTGTATATATCGGCACTTCAAGACCGAGTGAGTGCGCCCGCTCAGTGAGTGCAAGAGCATAATCACGTACTGTATATCCGGCTGGCGGATTATCGTTTAATACAAACTCAACACCGTCGCAGCCGAGCTTTTTCGTCTGCTCTATTGCATCAAACAGCGTAAAATTTTCGCCGTAAAGGCGATAAAAACTATAGGTGCTAATGCAGCTTTTCATAATTGCAGTCCCCTTCCAAGATCAAATTATTCGTTTATAGTAATCTCTTTGCCTAAATTTGATGAATCATATACTCCCTGCAGCATTCTCTGCATCATAACCGCTTGTGAAAGCGAATATTTTGGAGTTTTGCTGTTAAGCACGCAGTCGGCAAAATGAGTTATCTCAAGCTTAAACTTATCGTTTTTAGGAGATACAGTTATCTGATCGGTGCTGAGATAATCGTTGCGCTCACCATAAATTGTAAGCGGACTCATAGAAGCTCCGGCCTTGCTTCCGCACAACAGCACGTCGGTATGCTCCGGCGCATTCAGTGCCCAGCTTGCCTCAAAAAACAGCACTGCACCGTTTTCAAAGCGTATGATGCCGGCACCCGAATCCTCGCAGTCAAATTTATTGTCGGGGCATGGTGTACCCTGCCACCGTCCTACTCCCTTAGTCTGATAGTCGCCGATTTTGAAAAATACGCCGGCGCTGACACTTACCGGCTTTGGACATCCCATTATGTACCATGCCGCGTCTATGCCATGCACACCTATGTCGATTACTGGTCCGCCGCCGGAGGTTTTCTTATCGGTGAACCAGCCAGTGGGAGTCCCCCTGCGGCGCACTGTAGACGTTTTAGCATAATATATGTCGCCGAACTCGCCGCGCTCATACATATCGCGGAGATACATATTCTCATAGCCGAACCTACCGGGGACAGCCAACATAAAAGTTACGCCAGACGCTTTTACTGCTCTTTCCATCGCCAGTGCGTCTGCAAGGCTCATTGCCATAGGCTTTTCGCACAGCACATGCTTTCCTGCCTCAGCCGCCGCTATGCACACCGGCGCGTGAGCATTATTCCATGCACAAATATCTACTGCGTCAATATCTGCATCTGCTAGCATCTCTTCAACCGATGAATAGGCATGTGGAATATTAAATTTTTCCGCCGCGCTTTTTGCGCGCTCATAATCGATATCGGCTATTGCCGCAGGATAGGCGTTATCGCATTCCTGATAAGCCGGCAAATGCGCCGAACAGGCAATATTCCCCGCACCAACTACTCCAACTTTTAGCTTTTGCATTGTCCGTCACCCTTTCTTTAATACACCTCAAATTATGATTGTATTTCAGAAGAAATACCTATATGCTTCTTGTATCACAAACTTATTCATATGTCAATAAGATAATGCAGAAATATTTAATAAGATTTTGTTTAGTGATAACATCTAGATAAGCATCGGCTTACACAATCATTAAAAAGGATGACTAAATTTATCATCGCATCATATATGCCGCCGCAAATATAGCTCAAAAAGCATCTTTTATACCTCTAATAACTTTAAAAAACTATTTTTTAGCTCTCATTATGCTTGCCTTTCTATTTTAGCTTCACTGACTTTTATTATGCTGATAAATGCATTGGATTTTTTCTATGCCTTAGGCGCTATTCACAAAAAAATGGGCTCGGAACACATATTGCGCCCGAACCCATAAAAAATTTAAACTACAAAAGCACTAAATAACGATCAGTTACTGATTTTATAAAAATAAATCAAAACTACCAATCAGCTTAAAAGTTAGTTTCTCTTTTTGCTGATTATTACAGCAGAAGCAGATATTACTGCCAAAGCTGCTACTGCTACTACCGGTA
>CAJFJP010000113.1 GCA_904384255.1 Candidatus Timburyella stercoris | reverse complement strand
CATTCGCCTGTAAACAGCCTTCTCGGTTATGTTGAGAGAGTGGGCTATTTCACGGGTGGAATAGCCTTGTATCTTCAGCAAGGCGATTTGCAGGGTCAGTTTGTCCACCTTAATCAAAATCTGATAGAGCTGCTGATTTTCGATACTGTTCAAAAAGTCCTCAACCGTCTTTATTTCGGGCTGCTGCGTATCATCGGCAACTCCCTCAAGGTATGTACCCGCTTCCTGCATACGCTGGTAGTACCGCCTGTCTGAATTGAAAATCGCCCAATCGTGGGTGCGGAGCGTTTCAATGGTGTTTTCATCAACACCGAGCTTTCTCAACTGTTTTTCTTCGGCTTCTTTCCAGAGCCGCCATTTCTTTTCTTCTCTGGCTTTGTTGTAAGCCATACTGTTTTACCTCCAATCTGAATTTTTTTGAAAATTCAGATTGGAAGGCGGCGAACGGCAGCCTACGCCAGAAGCAGGCTTGTCCTGTGTTCTGACAAAAAGCGACAAAAGAAAAACCGCAAAGGTGGTCAAACCTTTGCGGTTATAGGCAATATAAACTCTATTATGTAGATATATGGCTTCTGCTTTAGGGGCGTAATAATGCCACAAGCAACTGAGGATTTTTTTAACAGGTTATCCTCAGTTACCTGTAATACTATGTAAATAGTTGCTGCTTCTGATAAGCAGCAAGGCGGTCAGGGCAGACCAGCACATAAAAAATCCCTCCAAACTCAAAACGGGTTTAGAGGGCGTTGATAATTCTGTTCGGGCGTGACAGAGCAGCCCACCAAAGCACCGTTTTTTTTATTTGGTGGGCTTTATACTAAATCGCTTGTGAAATTATCTATTTCATAGCAAGAGCTTAAATACCTTAAAATATCCACAAAACATTAACAATAAATGCTAATAAAAACTCTATTTGTAATGCAGAAATTGACAGCCTGAATGATAAAGAACTGTCCTTAGTTTAAGCAATAGTTATTGGAATGTGTGACGCAAAGGAGCCAGAGGCATATAGTCTCTGGTTTCCTTTTGCGTACTTAGTCTTTATGGATAACCTTTAATCTACGACCCATACGACTTAATAATTCATTGGTAATGCTTTCAGAATTATCAGCTACTGTAGGTGCTGATATTTCTTCATTGCCATCGTTTCCAATTAAAGTGGCAATGCTACCAACTGTAACATCGGGACAATCTGTAACATCAACTGCGAGTAAATCCATACATATTTTCCCAACAACAGGTGCTTGATGTCCATTTATAAGAACATAACTCTTTCCACAAGATAAAATTCTCGGATAACCATCGGCATAACCGATAGATAATATTGCAATTCGACTATCTCGGTCTGCAACAAATGACCTACTATAACCAACACAATCGCCAGTTTTAATTTGTCTGAGCAATATTACTCTTGCTTTTAATGAAAGCACAGGTCTTAAATCAAGCTGTAATTTGACTTTATCATTTGGTGAGCTTAAGACGCCGTATAGAGCTACACCAGTCCTTACATAGTTACATTTAAGCTCTGGATAATTTAGAAAACCATAGCTACTTTGAATGTGTATTTTAGGAATTGCTATACCTTTTTCCTTTATCAATCTTAACAGCTTATAAAAGCTCTCAATTTGCATATTCGTAAAGCTAACATCTTTTTCGTCAATACTGTCTGATGCACACAAATGTGTATATATCCCGCACACTTTTATATTTTTTAACGAAAAAACAGTAGCAATGCTCTCGACATCTTCTTTGTCAAAGCCAAGTCGGTGCATACCAGTATCAATTTTGATATGGGCATTAACTTTATATCCTTGATTATTCAAGCGGATAGAATACTCATAATCAATCAGTGTTTGTATAAGGTTATACTTACAAAGTTCTTTTGCTCTTTCAGGTGCAGTATAACCCAAAATAAGTATTTCACCTGTAATACCATATTTGCGTAGCTTGATACCTTCATCAATGGTAGCAACGGCAAATGCTTTAACCCCTATCTTATTTATGTGAGTGGCAATCTCATATGTACCGTGTCCGTATGCTTCAGCTTTTACAACAGCCATCAATTCACAATCCTTTGGCATTGCTTTTTTAAGAACACTTACATTGTGTTCCAAATTGTTTAAATCAATTTCCAAATAAGCTCGCTCAGTAGTAACACTATGTTTTGTTTGTTCGGGTTTCAGTTTGCGCCATAATGCTGTCATAAACATTGCGAACACTACCGATATAAAGCAAACTGTAATATAATGAATTAGACTATTTTCAATAAGCAGGTCTTGCATATGAACTAATCTGGCGAATAAGCGCACCATAACAATCATAAACGGATGAATAATATATATAATTAATGATATTCTGCGTAGTTTTTTGTGACTTTTTCCCTTGATATATAAAAGAGTGTTAAATAAGAAATACACACTCGGAAGCAAGAATATATACATACTGTCGTGTCGCTGAAGATTTGAGTAATGTAAAATAAATGCTTCTCCAAACATAAGGGCAAAACAAACAATAAACCCTGTGATGCTTTTCTTTAATGATGGTCTATTTTGATTATCGAAAATATATCCGCCAAACACAAAAAAAATCGGTGCAAAAAATATCCCGTTCCTTGTATAGTCTGATACTTGGAAAATCAGATTGTAAAAATAATTTAAGCAAGAAATATTTTCTGCAATTCCATAATAACTATCACCAAATAAACCTATGATATAGAGTGTAAAAGTTATCAAAAAGGCTATGGGGTAATTTGTTTTTTTTATCAGAAACCAAGCAATTACGGCACCGATAATTGAAGCAGGAAGATACCATAAATGATATAAAGTTCCATCAAACACAAGGTCTTTTATAATATTGGGCAGAAGATTATCCATCTTGAAATACTCATTATAAATATTGATTGGTATATATATCAATATTGCTACTCCATATATTAAGGCGGTCTTTTTTATAAATGCATATAATCTTTCGGCATTATATGTATATCTGGAAATCAGAAAAAAACCAGATGTTATAAAGAAGAAAGGAACAGCAACACGAGCAATAATTCGTGTGAACATAAAATCGCCAATTTGACTAAAAGCGGCAATCAATCTAAAATAATCAATACCTGCATAGCTCTTTTTTTCAGTCATCATTTTTCCTCCAAACAGTTATGATGAAGCCGTCTATGTTATTTCCAGATGTTTGATATACGCAGTTATCTGGCATAGAAATAAAAATAATTTCTTCATTAGCGGGAACATAATATATTTCCACTCTTGCACCCAAACTTTGTCTGTAAATAAATCTGCAATCATCACGATAGGATTTTATAAATTCTGTGTATTCTTCAAGTGAAAGCCCCATTTCTGTCATAATCTTTGAATGAGGGTATCCTACATATCGAAAATGCCACGGCTCGTGCGATATGCCCGTTATTTCTTCTTTGTCCTTTTTGTAGCGTTCAATAAAGCCATAATTTGGAGCTGTTTTCCTAAATTCATTGCAGATACCGTCATAGGGAAAATCGGGACAAATGAAATCTATCTCTTTTTTATTCAGTCCTAAATCAATGGCAAGCCCCGTTTGATGTTCACTATGGTCTGGTAATGCAACATATTTCTGCGTAAAATCTTCACCGTTATCTTTGAGAGAAGTGAAATATATATCTGTTTGTTCCCTTAATGTGCGGTAGCCACTTACAGGAATAATGGACTTTTCTGCTGATAATTTTTCAATAATAAGCTGCAATACATTTGCAGCATCACGCTTCATAAGAATATCAGGAAAGCGCATATCAGCAGGAATTAAATTAGACACATCGTCTGTTTTAAGCGGATACTTTGCATTAACAAGCATTAAATTTCCACAATAAATCTTTTGCTTTTGTAATTCAATCGTTTTCATCATTTCACATACAGACCTATCAACTTGTCCAACATTTCAGCAAATGATAGACCAATACCTTTCATCATATTTGGATAACGACTGTGAGAGGTAAAGCCGGGGATTGTATTTACTTCATTAAACACGATTTTTTTTGATGGTGTATAGAACATATCTACTCTGGCAAAACCTGAACAACCCAAAGTCTTATATATGGTTACAGCCGTTTTTTGTATCTTTTTTTCAGCTTCGGCATCTATCCTTGCAGGCATATATATTTTTGAAGATTTAAGTGTATATTTTTCTGTATAATCAAAAAATCCGCTTGATAACTCAATTTCATCAACTCTACCGACAATCAGTTCATCTATACCAAGTATTGCACAGCCAACTTCAAAGCCATCAATGTTTTCTTCAACAATAACTTCTGTATCGTGTTCAAAAGCTAACTGTATGGCTGCTTCAAGTTCTTGATTTTCGGTTACTTTTGTTATACCGAAAGAAGAGCCTGCACGGACGGGTTTTACAAATAACGGGAAAGTCAACTTTGCTTTAATTTCTTTCAAAGCTGCTTCTTGGTCAGTAAATTTGAAAGTCACCGATTTAGGCACAGAAATCCCTGCAAGGCTAACAAGTTTATGTGCTTTATCTTTATCCATACAAAGTGCAGACGAGAGTGTGTCGCATCCAACGATAGGAACTCCTGACAATTCAAACAGTCCCTGTAATGTGCCGTCTTCGCCGTTCTTTCCGTGTAGCACAGGAAATACTAAATCAACATGAATAATATGGTATTTGTCTGCTATAAGTTCTAAAAAGCCTTTTACAGAACGGTTTTGTGATACCACAACAGAATGTAGATTTTTGCTATCTTCAATCCAAGTATTATTTGCAATTCTTTCTGTTTTTCCTGTGTAGTGATACCAATCGCCATTTCTTGTAATGCCGATTGGAACTATCTCAAATTTATCTTTGTTTATATTTTCAAAAACAGAAGACGCCGATTGTAAAGACACCTCGTATTCTGTAGAATTGCCGCCAAAAATGACCGCTATTATTTTTTTGCCCATTTTATACACCTCTTTCTTCGTATTTTGTATTGTCTGGAAGCTCATATCCTATTTCGCATTGATTGATATACAATTCTTTGCTAACTTGTATGTCTGATTTTTTATCTTTTTCAGCACGACAAACATGAGCGATTTGAAATAGCCTTCCGTCTTGTTTGATATATGAAACAGCGGAATTAAAGACTGTGTATTCTGTATTTACAGGGTTTTGAGATAGAATACGCCCGTACATAAATCTTTCATCAAAACTTACTTCAATTTGAAAAGTGTTATCTGTTTCATTGCGTATTTTTAGGTCTAACCACCCCTCATTGATTGTTGCATCAGTACCGCAGGGTAAATCTTCGGTTGTTGATGGGAAAGACTCAACTGCGTGTCCGTGTCGCTCAACAATAGTAAGCGGCGTGTGTAAAAAAAGCCAAAATAGCATATTACTCAATTGACACAAACCTCCGCCATAAGAGCCTACAATCTTTCCATTGACAAGATTTAATCCGTCCTTATATTTTTCGTGTTGGTCTGCCCATCGGACAAGCTGCCAAAATGAAAATGTTTCTTTCGGCTCAATAATCACTTTATTGATTGTTTTTGCGGCAAGTTTTAGGTTGTGTACCTTATTGATTTGGTAC
>CAJFJP010000112.1 GCA_904384255.1 Candidatus Timburyella stercoris | reverse complement strand
TCTTTAAACCTGTTTACACGGTTCGTATCCGGTGTATTAATATCTTTACGCGCCGGGTTTACAGGTATTATATTTACATGACACAGCATCCCTTTTATTATTGACGCTAATTCGTGTGCACAATCATCACTGTCGTTAAGCCCTTTTATAAGCGAATACTCAAATGATATGCGCCGACTCGTCGATTTAGTATAAGCTCTGCATGCCTTTATAAGCTCTGACACGCTCCACCGTTTGTTTATCGGCATTATTTTATTTCGTATATCATCATTTGGAGCATGCAATGATACCGATAATGTAAACTGCGGATGCATAGGTATAAGCTCATATATCTTATCAACAAGCCCGCAGGTGGAAACAGAAATATGCCGCTGTCCTATATTAAGACCATCCGGGTCTGACACAAGCTTTAAAAACTTCAACACATTGTAAAAATTGTCAAGCGGCTCGCCTATCCCCATTAACACTATGTTGGACGGCTTTATACCACTGTCTTCTATGCAGGTATATATCTGAGACAGCATCTCCGACGGGGTAAGGTTTCGGCTCAGGCCGTTTACGGTAGACGCACAGAATGCACAGCCCATACGGCAGCCCGCCTGCGTTGATATACACATACTGTATCCATGCTTATATTCCATAAGCACGCTTTCAACCATTTCGCCGTCGTTTAGCTTATATAGATATTTTACAGTATTATCATGCGAAGATACAAGCTTTTTTTGTATTTTGCAGTTTACAATACTGTAACAATCGTTAAGATTTTGTCTCATATTAAGCGGCAGATTTGTCATTTCGTCAAATGAATGCACCCCGCGCATCAGCCACTTATATATCTGATCAGCACGGTATACAGGATATTCCATTTTGACAATTTCTTCTTTTAGCTCATCTGCTGTCAGGGAACGTATATCGATTTTTATTTATTCGTCCTCCTTTTTAAAAGCGGCTATAAAAAATCCATCTGTTAAATGAATATGCGGCAGCAGTGTTATCATATTCGTACAAGTATCCTTGTCACTGACGTCTATTATACCATATATGCCGCTTATATCAATGGGTTTTAAATTACATATATGTAAAAATTCGTTTAATACACCCTCATTCTCGTCCTTTTTTAACGTACATGTCGAATAAACTAATACTCCGCCCGGTTTAAGGCGCTTTTGTGCCGACATGAGTATTTTCAGCTGAAGCCGCGGCAAGTCCTTTACATCTTCATAGTCCTTATATTTTATATCCGGCTTTTTTGACATTACACCAAGGCCGGAACAGGGCACATCGCACAGCACTCTGTCGAAGAGGCCTAAATCCTCACTGCATTCAGATGCGTCGCCTTGAACCGCTTTTATGCTTTTAATGCCTAATCTGTCAGCGCCGCGCTGTATCAGCTTAACCCTCGCCTCATGCACATCCTGCGATATTATTTCCCCGCTGTCTTTCATCATTTCCGCTATTGTAAAAGATTTCCCGCCGGGTGCAGCGCATACATCGAGGACCCTCATGCCGCTTTCCACAGAAAGAGCCATACAGCACAGCTGTGACGCTATATCCTGAACATGAAACCTGCCATCTTTATACAGTTTCATATGCTCTATTCCGCTGCCCTTTTCGAGCATTAAAGCGTCCAATTGGTCATAAGGCGCATGTGCCTCAATTCCGGCAGATTTTAACAGCTCTTCAAGCTGCGTACGGCTGTTTTTTAAAGTATTCACTCTTAAAGTAACCGGAGTACTGTCAAAACTTACATGCAGTATGTCATCCGCCGCAGCGCCGTAGTCCTGACGAAGTGTGTCGTATATCCAGCGCTTGCAGGAATATTTTATTTCAGGATTGTCGCTTTTTGCGATAGCTTCAATGCATGCCTCACGCTCGGACAATATTTTTTTAAGCACGGCGTTTATAAATCCAACAGCCCATTTATCGCTTTTTTTAACAAGCTCTACCGTTTCGCTCACCGCCGCGTGTGCGGGAATTTTGTCCATATATAAAATTTGATATGTACCAACCCTCAGCGCATTTATCACGCTGAAAGGCAGCTTGTCCGCACGCTTGCCGGCATATCGCCGTATTATAAAATCCAGCGTATACATTCGCTCTATAACGCCATAAAATATCGCCGATGCAAGAGATATATCTTTTTTATCTAGAGCTATGGAGTTAAGCTGTGCATCAAGCACCAAATTTGAATAGCCGCCGCTGCGCTGCATTTTTACCAAAGCCGTATGCGCAGCCTTTCTTGCGCTGCTTGCCATTATCTTCTCCTGCCGTTTATCTGCGTTATATAATATACAAGCGTGAGCAGCGACTGAAGCAGTGCCGCGACATATGTCAGCGCCGCCGCTGTCAATACCTTTTTGGCGCCGGAAAGCTCTTCTGCGCTTAATAGTCCCGAAGCTTCTATATTCCTTATTGCACGGGAGCTCGCATTAAACTCAACCGGCAGCGTGACAAGCTGGAACACTACAACCGCGCCAAAAAGTATTACGCCTGCCCATGCTATGGTAAGCATGTTTATTACAAGACCTAATATTATAAGCAAAACACCAAAAGCCGAGCCAAAATTTGTAATAGGAATTATGGCAGTACGCAGCTTTATTGGGCCATAGCCTTCCGCATATTGCATTGCATGCCCAGCTTCATGACAGGCAATGCCTACTGCAGCTATCGAATCACCGTAAAAAATGTCTCGGCTTAGAGATATAGTATTGGTTCTTGGATTATAGTTGTCAGTAAGCCGGCCTTCTATGCACTGTATCGCTACATCATATACGCCGTTGGCGCGCAGCACCGCTTCTGCCGCCTGTGCGCCCGTTATGCGCCGGCTGTTCTGTATCCTTCCGTATTTTCTGTACTGAGACGATATAAGCCCTTGCGTTATAAGAACAAGCAGCAGCGACGGAATAAATACATATAACATATAATACATAATTTTAATCCTCCGTTATGTGCAAAGCCTATCTATAAAAAGCTTTTAGCTATTATTAGAAAAAGGCAATAAACATTAAAATCTAATCTATACTTTTTATGAGTATTTTAGATTAATGCCTTATTCATCAAGTATATTTTCTAATTTCACCCTATATCTCAGTAAAAACGCTTATGCCGCAATTATATCCGCCCGCTGATAATTTACGCTCAGATTTTTAGTATAATCGTTTGCCTTATTTTCCAAGTACAGCGCCTATTTCTACTGCATGGCCACGCAAAAATGCGTCTGCTGGCATTTTGCCAGAGCCTTCCGGCTGTATTGTTAAAAAGTCAATCACACTGCCATCGCCGCATGCAGCGGAAATTGCACCGCATGTAAAGCACACCGAGCCTGACGGTATCTTTGTCGTTTTATCAGAAACAGCTGCCTCAACAATCTTAATTCTCCTGCCGTTAAGCATTGTAAAGGCCGACGGCCATGGCGTAAACGCCCTTATCATATTGTATATTTCACGTGCTGTCTTTGAAAAGTCTATCTCGCCCATGCTCTTCTTTATAAGCGGAGCATAAGTAAATTCCTCACCCTGCGGGCGCGGCGTGATGCTGCCGTTTTCCAGCTTGCTGAGCGTGCTGACAATAAGCTTAGCGCCAAGATGTGACAATCTGTCATGTAAGCTGTCCGCTGTTTCGTTCTCACCTATCTTGGTTTCAGCCTGCTCAAGTATATCGCCGGTGTCAAGTCCCTTTGCCATTTTCATTGTAGTAATGCCGGTAACATTGTCTCCATTGTATATCGCCCACTGTATTGGCGCCGCACCGCGCAGCTTTGGCAACAGCGAAGCGTGGATATTCACGCATCCCAGCCGCGGCAGCTTTAATATGCTCTCCGGCAGAATTTGTCCATATGCCGCTACTACTATTATATCAGGATTTATCTGTTTTATTACTTTCTCTGCGTCGCTGTCGCGCAGCTTCTCCGGCTGATATACCGCTATGCCATGCTTTTCGGCGCATATCTTTACCGGCGGCTTGCGCAGATTATATCCGCGACCTGCCGGCTTGTCGGGCTGCGCAAAAACCGCTTGTATATTATGACCTGCGGATATTATAGACTCCAGCGCCGGTACGGCAAAGTCCGGGGTTCCCATATATACTATATTAAGCATTTAACCCTCCAAGTCAGATTCTTTTACATCCCTTATAACATACTGTTTAAATAAAATGCCGTCAAGATGGTCGACTTCATGACATATTGCCTTGGCCTTTAAATCTTCCGCCTTTAATATAAATGTTTCGCCATTGCGGTTCTGCGCCTTTACCTTGACTACCCTTGGCCTCCGTGTAATTCCGTATTCGCCGGGAAACGATAGACATCCCTCTACTGTTTCCTGCCGACCGCGCTTATATATTATCTCCGGGTTTATAAGCTCTATTACTCCGTCGCCGACGTCTATTATGCATACCCGCTTAAGCACGCCCACCTGATTTGCCGCAAGCCCTGCGCCATCTGCATGATGCAGTGTTTCTATCATATCGTCAATAAGCTGCGCAAGCTTGTCGTCAAAAGATGTTACCTCGCGCGCTTTTTTCTCTAATACCTCGTCACCGTATTTTACGATGTTTCTGAGTGCCATATTGTCCTCTCCTTAATCATAAAAAGCTTTTAAGCTATATATCAAAAATATTTCTAATTATAATTGTATTTACATGAATTTATACTTTATCCGTCAAAAATAAAACGGCATACATAATTTATGCATTTACCACTTAAATGATAATTATTTATTATAACACTTTCGCAGCAATCTGTAAAGACAGCCTATGTCTTTCTGCCTTTTTCTAATGCTTTTTACAATTCCTTTGACAGTATTAATTCAAGCGTATCCTCGTCCGTTAAAAAGCTTCCTATTGCAGAATATCCCAGACTATAATAAAAGTGCTGGGCATATTCATTAGACTGTGTCGAAGTCATTACCTCTTTATAATTTAATTCTTTCATTTGGCTTTCCCAATATTTAACGAGCCGCGTACCAAAACCTTGCCTACGGCTGCCATCCAATATATACAACATGTTCATAAATGGTACACTGTCCCAAAACAAATTATA
Source organism: Candidatus Timburyella stercoris (assembly GCA_904384255.1). GTDB lineage: Bacteria > Bacillota > Clostridia > Oscillospirales > Acutalibacteraceae > Timburyella > Timburyella stercoris. Next base: position 544 of record CAJFJP010000112.1, on the reverse strand, counting down.
TCTTAACCAGCCAATTAAGTTTTTATCTTTCTCAATAATATATATACGATTTAGACAAATGCTGTTTTCCAATTCCTTTGCAGAAATATAATGGTCATATTTTTTTAAAATATCAATATCTGCCATTTGTGCGGTTCTTATAAGCATAATGATCTTCTCCGCTAATACGATATTTATTGCTATTATCAAATAATATAGCTCACAATAGCTTTATCAAAATATTATCATAAAATGACAAGCATATTAAATATACGCCGCTCGCCGCAGCAAATAAGCCTGTTTTAAGCATGCGCAGCAGCAAGAATTATAAAATACTGCCCGGGTTTATATCTACAAATATGCTTACCGGCTTATACTCTGGTATGCCGCCTATATTTTTCACCGCCAGTTTTAGCATATTTCTAAAATTTGCATTGTCGTGACATTTTATTATAAGACGCCAGCGATATCTTCCACCTACTTTTGGTATCGCTGCCGGAGACGGACCCAAAACTATCAGCTTAACTGAGGCGTATTCACCGCAGTTAAGCTGTTTTAATATATT
>CAJFJP010000111.1 GCA_904384255.1 Candidatus Timburyella stercoris | reverse complement strand
GTAGTAAAGGCGCTGAATGAAGACAGGCAGACAGATGTTATATACAGCGATGAGGATAAGTTTACTACTCTAAACGGTTCGCGCTTTCAGCCGCATTTTAAGCCGGATTTCAGCCCCGATTATTTAAGGAGTATTAACTATATCACGCATTTCTTTGTATTGAAAAAGTCGCTTATGGACGAGCTCGGCGGATTTAGAGACGAATATAACGGCGCACAGGATTATGATATTATATTAAGGGCGACGGAAAAGGCTGAAAAAATTGTGCATATACCCAAGATATTATATCACTGGAGAGTGCATGAAAACTCGACTGCGCAGGATATAGGAGCAAAGCAGTATGCCATAGACGCCGGTAAAAAGGCGATAGAAGCACACATAGAAAGAAATAATATGCCTGGCGAGGTGACTTCTTTAGACGGAAAGTCTATTTATCGTGTGCGATATGAGGTGGATGATGAGGAAAAAATCTCAATAATTATACCTAACAAAGACCATGTAGACGATCTTAAGAAGTGCATAAATTCAATATTGTCACGTTCAACGTACGGCAATTATGAGATAGTGATTGTAGAAAATAACAGCACACATGCATCCATATTTAACTACTATAAAAAGCTGGAGAAAAACAATAGGATTAAGGTTATATATTATGAGGGCGACTTCAATTATTCAAGGATAAATAATTTTGCTATAGACAGCTGTAATGGCAAATATCTGCTTTTCCTCAACAACGACACGGAGGTAATAACGCCGGAGTGGCTGGAGGAAATGGTAATGTTTGCACAGCGTGACGACGTCGGAGCGGTGGGAGCAAAGTTACTTTATCCAAATGGCACAATACAGCACGCCGGAGTTGTAATAGGCTTGGGCGGCATAGCAGGGCATGTTAATTCCGGCCTTTCGAGGTATGAAGCGGGATATTTTAATCGGCTCAGACTTGTCAACAATTTCGGCGCTGTTACCGGCGCATGCCTTATGATAAAAAAGGATGACTTTGTAAAGGTTGGCGGCTTTGATGAGGAGTTGGCGGTAGCATTTAACGATATCGACCTTTGCGTTAAGATGCTGAGGCTTGGAAAATATAATGTTTATACTCCATTCTGTGAGCTTTTCCATTATGAATCGAAGTCGAGAGGGCTTGATTTAGAAGGAGAGAAGAGCCTGCGCTTCCAGCGGGAAGTCAAAATGGCTGGCGAGAAATGGAAGGACGAACTGGAAAAGGGCGATCCGTTTTATAATCCAAACCTATCACTTTATTCCGGCATATTTGAAATAAACAAATAAAGTAAAATCCCACTTTTAATTAAAATACTTATATGGTATAATTTTCTTGACAATCCATATGTGGGTTGGAGGTAATTTTTTGAAAAAACGAAGAAATATATTTTTATCGGTTTTTTTCATATTTCTGTCATTTGTACTGTTTTTGCCGATAAACGACCAAATTGAGTCGCTTCCGGCTGTGGCAAACTTAGCTATAGCGGCAGCGGGCAGCGCTGTTATCATATTTATTCTTTATAAAATACGGTTGCTAAACGCCGTATTTGGATTATTAGAGACTATCAGCACAAATAAGCGGCTGATTTTGTCTCTATCTAAGAATGACTTTAAGCAGAGGTTTGCCGGTTCATATTTTGGCGTTATATGGGCGTTTGTACAGCCGATAGTCACTGTTATAATGTACAGCGTGGTTTTTCAGCTGCTGCTTAATCAGGGCGCTACGGTGGAAAATAATATACCATATTCATTGTGGCTTATTTGCGGACTGGTACCATGGTTTTATTTTTCCGAGGCGTGGCTTGGCACCTGCAACAGCATGCTTGAGTACAGCTTTCTTGTAAAAAAGGTTGTTTTCCGCATCGATATACTTCCTCTGGTAAAGGTTATATCGTCGTTTATAGTGCACGCCTTTTTTGCGGCGCTTATGTTGGTCGTTGCAGCGCTGTTTGGATATTTTCCCGATTTATATACCATTCAAATATTCTATTATATATTCTGCTTGGTGATGCTTATCACCATGCTTGGCATACTTACCTCAGCCATAACGGTATTTTTCCGCGATTTTTCGCAGCTTATAAACGTACTGCTTCAGGTGGGAGTATGGCTAGTGCCTATTATGTGGAATATAAACGGCAACCAAATTCCCGACAGCTTTAAATGGATATTTAAGTTTAATCCTCTGTATTATATAATAATGGGCTACCGTGATGCCATTGTGTATAAGCAGTGGTTTTGGGAGTCGCCCATGCTGACGCTTTATTTCTGGCTGTTTGTGGGACTTTTAGGACTGTTTGCAATAAATTTGTTTAACAGGCTTAGACCGCATTTTGCCGACGTATTATAGATTGGAATGAGCATATGCCGCAGATAATGATTGATGTTCAAAATGTATCGAAAGTCTACAAAATATATAATAAGCCCGGCGACCGCCTTATGGACGCTTTATTTCCGTTTACCAAAAGCCGTTATCATGAGTTTGCCGCGCTTAACGGTATATCTTTTAAGGCTGAAAAGGGCGACGCTATAGGCTTTTTAGGCAAAAACGGATCCGGCAAGTCAACGCTGCTGAAGATAATTACTGGTGTGCTCAGCCCATCGGGCGGCAGTGTTTCGGTAAACGGAAGAATTGCATCGATACTTGAGCTCGGAGCTGGATTTAATCAGGAATATACTGGAATAGAAAACATATATCTTAATGGTACCATAATGGGCTTTACACGGGCGGAGATGGACAAAAAGCTACAAAGCATTATCGATTTTGCAGACATAGGTGACTTTATTAATCAGCCGGTTAAGATATATTCCAGCGGTATGTTTGCGCGTTTGGCTTTTGCTGTTTCAATCAATGTCGAACCGGACATACTTATAATAGATGAGGTGCTGGCGGTTGGTGATGCCCGTTTTCAGACAAAGTGTATCAACAAATTAAAGCAGCTTAAGGACATGGGTACTACTATACTCTTTGTTTCGCATGCATCGGAGCAGGTGAAGCGTTTCTGCAACCGTGCCATATGGATAAAAGAGGGCAAAATAGAGGCGGAGGGTCTCTCCAGCGAGATTGTTGATATTTATGAATCATGGCTGCTTTTTGGCAAACAGACAGAGATAAAAACTGAGAGCGAGGAATTGCCGGAGCTTCCGCAAAAGAAGGAAAAGGGTAAAAGGGAAGAGATAGTAAAAGCTGAAAAGGCAGAGGACGAATTTAAGTTGCCTGAGGACAAGAGTATACTTGCAAGAATAGTAGATGTTGAAATTAACAAGACAGTTTTTCACACCTTTGACAAGCTGTCTGTCGATATAACTTACGACATATATGAAGAAGAGATAAAGGACTTTTTAGTGGGCGCGGCTATTTACTCAGCCGATCATAATGACTATATATTTGGACCAAATACCTATCTTGAGAAAACGGATGTACCGAAAACACGCGGTCGACATAAGGTGAGATATACGATACCCAGTCTTCAGCTTATAAAGGGTGCATTTACGATAGACGCTGGAATTTTTAATAATGAAGGCATGGTAACGATAGATTATAAGACGGCTGCTGCTGACTTTGAGGTTACAAACGAATATTTTTCTGAAGGACTTGTATATATGAAGCATGAATGGGAAGTGATCAAATGAAGATACCGTTTGACCAATACCAGCGATATAAAAACACGCAGAAGATAATAAATTCTGTGCGTCGAGACGGCGAACATTTTAAAATACTAGAGGTGGGTGCCAATGAGCACAGAAATCTTGAGCATTTTTTGCCGGATGACGATATAAAATATCTTGATATAAAGCTGTCAGATGACTGTCTCAACAGCCCGCAATACATTTTGGGCGATGCAACGGATATGCAGTTTGAGGACAATTATTTTGATATAATTGTCGCGCTGGATGTATATGAGCATATTCCGCCGGAGCGCAGAGAAAACTTTTTAAGCGAGATAAATCGCGTATGCAAAAATAACTTTATTATATGTGCGCCTATGCAGAGCGAGCGCATACAACGTGCGGAGGAGCGCGTAAACGAAGTATATAAAACGATAAACAGCAAGGATTTTATATGGCTTAAAGAGCATTCTGATAATGTCCTGCCAAGTCTTGACTGGACAAAAGAATTTTTTAAAGAGAATAATATAAAATTTAAATCGTTTTGTCATGGTACGTTGGAAATATGGGAGATATTGATGTCTATAACATTTTTCTCGACGCTTTATCCTCAGGCCTATTCGTATCGTATAATGATAGACGAGTTTTATAACGACGAAATTTTTGAAAATGATTATAACGATGAAGATTTTTACCGCGCGTTTTTTGTGGGCGAAAAATCCAGAGCTTTTGATATAAACAGTATTATAAAGGAGCGGCAGGATACATCTTGGAGATATAGTCTGAATATATTAAAAGACAATTTTTTCAATTTGCTAAATATAACCTGCTTCAGGCACAGAGATGCGAAATATTTTGCCGAGCTTTTTTACGATACTGGCAGTGGCTTCAGCCAGGTTGACAGGCTTGAGGCGATGCTTAATATAGATGGGCATGGATATTTCAGTATAGGTAAAAAGTTCAGCTTAAGCAGAATAAGCGGTATAAAGCGGCTGAGATTTGATCCAGTGAATAGCAGTTGTGTTATTGACGGCATAAGTGTGACGGCTACAAGGCAGAGTGGCGAGATCGTGGATTTGCTTACAAAGGCTAAATACGGGTTTAAAACTATATCTGGAAAAACTGTTTTCATAAGCAATGATCCGCAGATATTGCTTGATACTGTTGATGAAAGCGATCCTATAGTTGAGGTAGATATTTCGATGAGCGGAACAGTGTATGATAATCTGCCAGATTATTTGATTGATGCTTATGAAAGCGATATGGCTAATCTTAAGAATAAATTGTCCAAAGAAAAAATGAAGAATATGGAGCTTAAATCTAAGGTAACGGCATTACAGCGGTTTGAAGATGAGGTAAAATCCTCTATGTTTTTCAAGTTTAAAAAGGTTAAAACTGAGAAAAAAAGAAAAGGCAAAAATTAATACTTCTAAAAATATGCGCTGCAGCCAAAGGTTGCAGCGCATATTTTTAATATATATTCGCATTTATAGATATGTGTAAACGTACGGGGATACTGATAGATGTTTCATTCAGCATAGAGCTGTTCACTGTTAAGTCCGTATTTTTCTTTTAGATATTTTATTGTTTCAGTGATATTTACACTGTTATCATATTCATATATTTCTCCATTTACTGTCTGCCCAACTGATAAGTTTATTTCTTCATTTTCTGCTGTCGTCATTGTTATTCCTAACGACCAGCCATCAGCCTTCATTTGATTAAAGCATTTTCTGACTTTCATATCTTTAAACAGCCCGGTTATTTCTTCTATGCTTGCTTTGTCGCTCAGCTCTACTTCATTCCCATTGCTTCCATTCCGCATTTCTATTTTTACTACGTCGGTCATGTCGTTATCCACTACCTGGCTTATTGTTCTTTCCACCAAATGCGGATATAAATATACCCCGCCGCCTATGAGTATGGCTGCTACTGCCACTATCACTATTGTTATTATAACTGGCTTCTTTTTCATATTATCACCGCCTCTGTGTATATAATACAATATTTAATATTATTTGTAAATATATAATATGAAGTTTGTTTATAGTTTTGTCGCTTTTTAGTAAAATATAAAAGAAATCCCCGTGCA
>CAJFJP010000110.1 GCA_904384255.1 Candidatus Timburyella stercoris | reverse complement strand
TTCGATTTTACCGTTTATAGCTTTATTATATAAAATGGATACGAAAATAAAGTCAAATAATAAATGTACAAAAGCATAAATAAAGCCTAACTTAGATATGTATTTCGTTTTTTTCTTTGACGTAAATATGACATAAAATATCAGAGGAATAAATTTGAAAATGCCTAAAAGCAGTCCAAGCCATGAGCTTGCCGCCGCCAATATTATTTCCCAGAAGCTAACCAAAAGCATTATTATAAGCACCTGATGACTGTTTTGCCACGGCTGTAAAGACCCTTTCAAGCCAACGCGCCTCCTACTATATACACTGTAATTAACGCTAATTTTTATAAGTGCCTTTTGAGGAAAGCTCCGTAGCTTTTAAGCTTTTTATGATGCTTGCGCGCCCGCCCAAAATAAGCGACAAAATATGAAGCGAAAGATATGATACCGCCGCCCATATCGCCGTAGATACAATCCCAGATAATAGAATAATTATAACAGCAATAGATTCTGAATTAATACCTGAAATATTTATACCCAACAGGCTCAAATTTTCTGTTTTGCTAACGGTAAAGGCCAACAAAAGTGTGATAATTATTCCAATTACTATTACCGCCCCACACACTATCCTGCCAATTTTTTCTATTAAAATCGAACAATTCCACATATTTGCAGACAAAATATATGTATCTTCATCAGTAGGAGAAGTATTTTCAAAGTTTCTTCCGGTTCTTTTGCATCCGTTTATTTCTCTTGCTTCCGATACTTCCATAGACTGCGAGATGATGTCGTTAGCACATTTTTCACAGAGAAAAACACCCTCTATTATTTTGCCTTTTTCTTTTGCAATTTCTTTGCCGCAATTTTCACAGTACATCGCTTTTCCTCCATATAAAAATATTTTTTTACTTATCGATTTTTCAGCAATGAATAATTATGTCAAAACTTCAGCATATTATTAATATTATTAACTGTGTTTTTTACATACAGCTTTCTATAAAATATTACATTTTTCATTAAAATTATCATTATTATACTCAATATATTAAGCATAGTCAAGTAATTAAGTATGTTAAACTCTACTTGGTGATATAATTGATAAGTTATGAGCCGTTTTATAACACGCTTTTAAAGCAGGGCGTGACTGAATATCAGCTGATTTTTAAGCAGGGATTTTCAGCTAACACAATACACCGAATTAAGCATGGTAAAGCAATCAGCACCACTACGCTGGATGCTTTATGCTATGTTCTCAACTGCGAAGTGGAAGATATTATAAAACATATTAAAGAATAAATTTTCTTTATTATTTTAGTTTATTGCTTATTTGTAAAATATATAAAAGCCGCTTACATTAGTAGGCGGCTTTTTAATTTTTATTATATTATGTTATTATTCTTTATACGCATTTTTTCAGAATATATTAAAAGAGGGTTAAAATTTATCCAGCAATTTTATAAATTTTTTCTGATCTGAAATTTCTAACATCTTTTAAAGCATTATCGGCCGGTGCTATAAAAATTTAAATTTTGCTTATCCGCAATATGGTCAAATTTTAAGCTTTAAATGCAGACAAAATAAATTTCATTTATATATACTTTTCTTAAAGCTTTTTATCCCCGCTATAATCTACAATTATAAGCTAAAAGCAATAAACGGATATTTATCTGTTTTATATATGGCAGAAAATATCCGTTTAAAATACGCGTTTAATTAAATATAGATTATTCAATCATCTCTTTCACGGTCATATGAAATAATTGTACCATCGGCGGCTATAACATAGTCATATTCGTACCCTGAAGCTTTAAACTCTATTTCATATTCCTTGCGGCCGTCGTCATAATCAATTTCGGCTTTCATATCATAAGCACTGCTTTCCGATACTCCCGCGTGTGAAAATGCTGCCTGCCGTGCCGCCTCTAATCCAATATCACCAGATTGTATTTGATTACCGTTTGCCGCATTATTATTTTTACTCTCGCTTTCATATGAAATAATTGTACCATTGGCGGCTATAACATAGTCATATTCTATTCCATTATAGTAAAATTCTATCTCATACTCTTTTCTACCGTCGTCATAATCGACTTCCGACTTTGTAAGAGTTACTTCACCAGATGACACTCCGGCATGAGAATAAGCTGCCTGACGTGCTGCTTCTATACCTATATCTCCGTTTTGTGTTGGATTTCCGGAATTTCCCTGACCATTCTGATTACCAAGTCCTCCGCCTTGACCGTTTTGATTATTATGTCCATTTTGCCCATTCGAGCTGCTCTGTCCATCAGAATTGCTTTGCCCGTTCTGATTTCCCAATCCGCTTTGATTGTTCGAAGAGCCGTTGCCATGAGAATGCCCATACGATTCACACGGCTCTGTATCGCGGCTCATAATGTCGCCCGTTGATGCGTTTATGCTGTATTCATATTCTGTACCCGACGCGCAAAATTCAATATCATATTCTACCACGCCGTCGTCATAGTCCATCTTAGCCTCTTTAAATATCACATTCTCTGCGCTGAGGCCAGCATCTGCAAGAGCTATTTCTTTAGCTCTTTCAGAGCCTATATACGCCTGCTCGCTTGCATTTCCAACAGCAGCTATTCCGCTCTGCGCCGCACTGCCCTGAGATTCCAGCAGTAGATTAAGCTCGTTTATAGAAAGGCGGGCAAGCTCGCTTTCCGGCAAAAGCGGATTAGACGAAATGAGTGTATGCACAAGCGAAGCTTTTCCAATTGATATGCCGTACTTATCTGCAATTTCCGTTACAGCGGCATCGGTACTTGACGTCTGTATATTTTGACTAAGCACGGCTCCCTCTATCGACTGCGACGACAAAATACGGTTTATTTCATCTACTATTCTCTGCTGCATCTGTGCGCCATGTGCCGCATCGTCATCCTCTACCGTTACTAATATAGAATTTGAAGCACTGTCGATATAGCCATATTTGCACATAGAGCCCAGCAACGCGTTTACCGTCACATTTAAATCCGTTCCCTTAAGCTCCATACCGTCGAGGATTTTCTCCGCATCGGCATTGCCGGCCACTACGTCCAGCACCTTTTCCTTTGCGTTCAGCTTAATCTCTATGCTTGGATTTACATCCAGCACAATTCCTGAAGCAACCGCAATATTGTTCGTATAATATACTGCGCCAAATGCCGAGAAAGCCGCTATTACAGCTACTGCTGCTGCCACAGATACCCATTTTATCCAACTCTTTTTCTTTGCTTTTACATTTTCAAATTGTGTTACATTATCCATATTACTGCAATCCTCCCGTCTGCACTCCGAAAGAATCCTGTCAAATCTGCCATCGTCAGGCACAAGAACATGGTCCACAGCAATCTTTATTTTATTTTCAAGCATTTTATTGTCCATGCTCAGATTCCTCCTTTAGTGCTTTTTTCATTTTTTTAAGAGCCCTGTTATACTTTGACAGGACCGTAGGTAAGGGCAGGCAAAGCAGTTCACTTACTTCCCGAAATTTCATACCAGCAGAAATGTGCAGCAGGATTATTCTCTGCTCCTCATTTGATAAACTCAGCATAAGCTGCCTAAGCACCTGCTTATCCTCGGCTGTCAGCTCTGCAGAGTCTGATTCTATTCTGCTCCATTCTTCTTCGGAAATGGTTGTGTCATGCTTATTTTGTCGCAGTTTCATAAGCGCAATATTTTTTGCTATGCCAAAAATCCATGACATCGGACTTTCCGGCTTATATCTGTCTGCGGACTTATACAAAGCTATATAAGTATCCTGCATAGCGTCCTCAGCGTCGTGACAGCCGAGATATGAAAGCAAAAATGCATAAACGGCCGTTTTTGTGCTTTCATATATGCATGAAAGCGCTTCCATATCACCCTGCGCGACTTTTACAAGCCATCTGTTAATATCATGTGCGGTATTCTCTTTTTCTGCAGAAAGTGTTAAAATTATCATTGTCTGCTTTTCCGCCCTTATATAATAATTGCAGCAAAAGACCTTTTTATTGCATTAATTAAAAATATTTCTGAAAAAATTATATACACAAAATGGCTACATTTCAATAATATAATTTTTTTCGGAGAATTGCAGTTTTTTATAATTTATAAAACAAAGCATTGACTAACGCTTCAGCTTGTTGTATACTTGTTAAGCAGATTTTTGCTGTAATTAGTTTACAGATATATTTTCATTGTCTGTGCTGCGCAGCGGTATATTCATTTTGTATAATTGCATTACTTTTTAGCATTACATACAATTTAAAAACATGGGCCTATAGCTCAGTTGGGAGAGCGTTCGGTTCGCATCCGAGAGGTCGAGGGTTCGAATCCCTTTAGGTCCACCACCAGGCTGAGCCTGGACGCAATTCGCGTTCCGGGTTCAGTTTTTATTTTACTCCATTACTTGCGTTTTCAGTGGGTATCTATTTTGTCAGCTCTTCCCACCAGGCTGAGCCTGGGCGCAGTTCACGCTCCGGGTTCGGCTTTTTCTTTTGCCTTGCCGCTTGCGTTTTTTATAGAAGGTATCTTTTTTGTCAACATAACCCACCCAGGCTGAGTCCGGACGCATGTTTTCGTTCAGGCTTGGTTTTTCTTTACCGTTTTTAACGCGTTTGTAATTAGTATTATCTACTTTATCAAGACTTGTTACCAGGATAAGTTTTGACATACATTAATGTCTAGTCTTAGTTTTTTATTTTATCACTGCGCCCACAAACTTAATTTTGTATCTTAATAATTGCAAAAATTTGCACTGATTTGTAGAGTTCATATACATATGGCGAAACGTTTGTCTTTTTACAAACACAAATTTATAGATTAAAATGTACGCTTTCAGCTCTGAATTTGAGTACGGAACATTACTGAAATATTAGTACTAATGTAGTTTTATATAAAAATAAAAAAATCAGCTGAAATACTCTACAGCTGATTCTTTATTTTATGGTAATAAATTTAACCCAAGCTCTTTTAAAAATTCATTATGTCGAGCCTTTGCTCTACCAATATCATTCTCAATTTTCTCAAGCTCTTGTCTTACCTCTTCAATATCAACAATTTCTTCTTCAGGTGCATTGCTAACATATCTAGAAATGTTTAAATTATATCCGTTCTTCTTAATTTCCTCCATAGAAACTCGGCGGGAATACTTTTTGTCATCTTCTTTTCGGTATTGGTATGTATCAATGATCTTATCAATATGCTCTGGTAAAAGCGTATTCTGGCGTTTCCCTTTTTCAAAATACTCACTTGCGTTGATAATCAGCACATCATCGTACTTCTTGCACTTTTTGAGTACCAAGACACATACCGGAATACCTGTAGAAAAGAACAGATTAGCCGGCAGCCCAATAATTGTATCAATATTTCCATCTTTTAAAAGCTTTGTCCTGATTTTTTCCTCAGCGCCGCCGCGAAACAGCACACCATGAGGCAAAATAATTGCCATCGTGCCATCGTCGCTTAAAAAGTGAAATCCATGCAGCAGAAAAGCAAAATCTGCCGCGGACTTTGGCGCCAGTCCATAGTCCTTAAAGCGAAAATCATTTGACATTTCTTCTTTTGGCTGCCACCTGTAGCTAAATGGCGGATTTGCCACAACCGCTTCAAACTGTATCTTCTTTGCCGGATTCATTTCGTTTAAAATATTCCAATCGTTCAGCAAAGAATCGCCATGATGAATTTGAAATTCAGAATCTTTCACACCATGAAGCAGCATATTCATACGAGCAAGGTTATAGGTAGTA
>CAJFJP010000109.1 GCA_904384255.1 Candidatus Timburyella stercoris | reverse complement strand
GCTTATCCGAATCCTCGATGACTGCACTGTCCGGAGTGACAAAATGATCGATTTCATGTCCCACATTATCGGTGGCCTTCGCATAGATCTGACCCTTGAAGTTCGCCTCGATGAGAATCGTGATCGAATTATTTTCATCTACCGCTTCTGTCATTTCCCTGCTCTTGCCATTGTCTTCATCCACTGTGTAATAAGTGATGTAATTGATGCCAGATGAAGGACCATTATCATCTGTCGCAGTGATCGTTACCTCAGTATCTTCCTTAAAGCCGACTATTCCTATCTGCATGGTTTTCTTTCTGTACATGCGGTTTGAATAAGATTTGCAGCAGCAGCTTTCTGATATAACATCCGCCAGCTTTAAAGCCCATATACTGCTCTGCGCAGTGTAATATATATCTAAAAGCTCTGTGACGACCTTAGAGGACTTTATGTCGATATCGCGCTCCGTCAGTTTATGACGAGCCATGAGCTCTCGGGCCTTGGTAAGCGCCGCTATTGCCTCGTTGTCGTTGGGACTATCGGCCAGCGCCAGCAGCTTCCTTATTTTATCCTTTATATCCATATTTTCACCTACTATATATTTATCCTAATATACAACCTTTTTAAGCTTTTTGCCATATCATAAGCATACAAAAGATAATAATTTTTATCCTTTTCCGTATCAAATAGAGCCGTTTCGTCTGACATTTCGTAAAAAAGGCAGAGCCAGAGTAGCCATTTTAATAAATACTCGATATCTTTCGGTGAACAAAGCATGTTTCTTATGTGGATATCCTTTAAATCGTATGGCTTTTTAAAGGACATGTAATAAACGATTTCTGCGAGCCCAAGCAATGTCAATATGTATTGTGATTTATATTCACCGAACCCCTCATGAAACGTTTTAAATCTTTTGAGCGAGGGCCAGCCGGGCAGATATCCCGTGCCGTTTAATTCAAGTATCGCTTTGCTGACAATTAAACAGGGATGATTTTTATATGCCTCAAAATATTGCAATAGAATATTGGCAGCAGCGGGAATGTCTTTTACTTTATATTTTCGCTCCATATCAGTGCTCCTTTGATTATAATTTTAAAGCAAGGGATATAGTTTGCTGCCATATCCCTTGCTTTTGTGTTATCTCTTTTTATGTTAGATGTGTCATGTTTTAAAATTATACAATTCATTAGATCTAAGTGACCTTTGTGACGGTAAAACTGAGATAATCAAGAATGTCGTCAATATTTAACTCGTCATATGTATCTAACATATCCACTTTAGAAATTTTGATATCGTCAAAGCTGATATTTTCATCCAAATTAATGTTTGACAGTATACTGTTCTTTTGCATATTTAACACCTTTCTTAATTTACTTTTTTCTTTTCATCAAAACGGAAGATCATCATCGTCGTCATATTCAATAAAAGTATCATCCGCAGCACTATTGCTGGGTGACGGCTGATATTTGTTGTTATTGTATGAAGCGCGCTCATTTCCCTGGAGCTCATGCGGCGGGAACCTGACGGTATTTGTGACAAGACTGTACGACTTTTTCGCTTTGCCTGTTTGGTCCGTATACAAATCGGTTTTCATCTCACCTGTGACGCATACCGGGCTGCCTATATTGAAATATTCATCTACAAACTCAGCCTGGGCGCCAAACGATACGGCGTCGATAAAATCATAATCTCTTTTGCCTTCTTTATTTTTATATCTTCTCGGTATTCCGATGCAGAACCTAATAAAGGCCATTTCACCCTTTTGTTTTAATTCGGATATACTCTGCACATAACCCGAAAAGGAACAATTATTAATCATGTGGCAGCTCCTTTCTTTTTATGCCGCTGCAAATCCGGAAGCTGAGCTTATACACGGCATGATGTATGTACATGACGTGCTTTAAGGCATAAACTTTCCATCTTTGCATATGTTTACATTTATATCGCCTGTACATTTAGAGACGTACTCGGTAAGATAATTTGAGTTATAAATAAAGTCAGATATGTTTACCTGACTATCGGATAGATTTATTACCGCCTTGCTGCTTACTTCATTATTTTCCAGCAGAATAAAGGAAGCTGTTTTTACTTTTGATACTTTGTCTTTATCGGCTGCACAGCTTATTATCTTTAACGCCCCTATTAACTCATCACGATTTAAAACCGCATTCACAGCCTTACCCCCTTATGCGGATTTGGACATATCATAATTAAACTCCTCAATATCGGTGTGAAGAAAATCATAGTGGATTTTCGCATATCCCAAGTCCTCTATAAAGCCATAGTCCGTATAGGTAACCTTTTTTATTGGCGGAGTAGGGTAGGTGTAAATTTGGCCTGAGCTTCCCATAAAGTGCATATAGGCCGACGTGACATCAAGTAAAAAACGCGTGTCTGGGTACATTTCTTTGTTGTCATTTTTACTCGTATAATAAATTTTTGCCTTTTGGTGAAGATGCTTTCTCAAATAGTCCACGATATCAGGACGATTTTTTGAATATTTTTTCATTTTAATTACTCCTTTTAACTTGCTATTTTATAGAATGATATTTGTTCATTACTCGGCTTTACAGCAGATAAATCCATATTTTTATCATGTAAAACAGCCATCCTTTTAAAATTATCCCTCAGAACTGCCAAATCGGATTTAAGCCCTTTTGTTATCGACCTTGCAAGCTCTGACGTCATATCCATGCAGTGATGCATGGCGGCTATTCCCTCATCCGATATATGACCTTCGATTACCTGTGCCGCCAGCAGCTTTTGCGACATCAGCTCCAACGCTTTAGCCTGTATGGTGTCCTTGTAATATAAGATGTATACTTCAATGCGCGGCGCCGTCTGGTTTATCCTGTATGAGCGCCGCGCCGCCTGCCGGAAGGTGTAGAGATTATATCCAACATCGTAAAAGAACAGACTGGTAAATGCGTTGAGGTCGATGCCTGTTTCAACAAGCTTCGGATTTACTATTAATACCTGCATTCCCTTTTTAAGCTGCTTTTCCACCCATTCCTCCCTTTTATCGGTTGAAACGGATGGCGACATAAACTTTACATTTATTCCGTGCTCTGTCAGCAGCGCTAAAAGCTTTGAATGTGTGTCAAGCCGCGTCCACGAATTGTATATGATTATTTTTTCACCGCGCTTCAGTTTTGGCTCCATAAGCTCCCATAGCCTATAGTCTTTTGCTTGAAGTGTGTTAGGTGCGCATAGGTCGGGCGTTTCGCAAAGAGTATCATTTGTAATCGGATGCATTATTGGTTCATGTCCGTACGGCTGGTCCGGGTAGGATACCATAAGGTGCAAATATTTTGACATTACGCGATTGATTATTTTACGGAAAGAACCGTCTTTAAACAGCCCTTTAAATGATTTTTCTATTTTTTCATACTCCTTATGTACATTATCCGGCAAATCGATGCCTATGGGTATTTCCTCATATTCCGGCAGATGGTCGGACAAATCTGACAAGGATAAAAATACAGTGTTATTCAGCATAAAACGTGTATATACAAGAGGAGAAACTCCTGGCAAAAGCCGCTTTTGTGTTCTGCTGCTTACCCTTGATTTAGCATGATAAATTTCTTCAACGGTCGTAAATATGTACTGTATAACCCCATACTGCTTACACCAATCCGTTCCGTTTAAATAATCCTGATTATCCATTATCATTAAACCCGACTTCAGCCTAAAGAGCAGATAAAACATTCCAAGTGCATATCCGTTTATCAGCGTACCCGTTAGGGCTACTACCTTGTCGCTTATTCCGGCGAGCTCGGCCATAGCCGCTCCCTGACTGCTGTTTCCGCTGTACTCATGCAGCTCGTCGCAGATTAAGCCGTCTACTTTTCTAAAGGTCTTTTTAATATACCCGCTTAGTGAATACTTGCGCTCGGCGCCTACGGCTCTGATATAGGCATCTGGATTTTTGCATATCTTTTCTATTGTGTCGCGATACTTCGGCTTACAGTTTTGCAAATATTCATGAGCAAATTTGCGGTAAACAAAGCCCATATCGCTTACTTTGACCCAACGGCTGACGATATCAGGATTAAGCGCGGACCATAACACGTCTCCGCATCTGCTGCATTTATGATTTTTCCTGTTTTCCTTTAGGAAAAAGGACTGGCTTACAGGCTCTATATACGAACTGCCATCCATAGAGACAGTTTGCGTTATTACCTCACCGCAATGTGGACACAAAAAGCCCTGCTTTTTGTTTGACCATACAACAGACGGCATTTTCATATACGAATTTCTGGCACGTTCCTTGGATAGTATACAGAAAACCGTTTTATCAGTTTTTTCATATATCTCGCGAATTTTATCAATATCGGATACGCTTTTTGCAATAAAGGCCAGTGTGTTCGGCAGGCTTTCCTTAATCTCGCGGACCCATTTTTTGCATACATGCGATGGACAAAGCACAACATTGAGATTTTTTCCTTTTTGGTGCGCATACATGGCGGCTGCGCCAATCTTGCTTTTTCCAGTACCGCACTCTGCCACAAGGAAAGCGACGTTATCATTATCCAATGTTCGTTTTATCCCCTCGGCAGCATTTAATTGTGCATCATACAGGTTATATCCAGCGCTTTTTAAAATAAAGCTATTTATGCTCTCCAATTCGTCGCATATTTTATCCTGCTTTGGATTAAACCGCGGTACATACGACTTTTCTATCTGCTTTACAATATCCGCTCCAAATGCCTGTATGTAATCTCTGAATGTAGTGATACCCTTAAAGGCGTCGCCGGCGCTTGACTTAGGGATATCAATACTGTGATTTTTTATGCCCTCATTCAGCAATGCTACAAGATTGCTTTCATCTTTGCCAAGCTTTAAGCTGTATGCGGACAAAGGGTAGTGCGGCGACCAGACATATAATTCTCTTAAATCAAGCGATTGAAACAGCTCCGTTATAAGATAATCACTAAATTCCGGTATCATTGGCACGGTGACCTTTTTACTTAATGCGCCGTACAGCGTTTCATTTTCATTGTCGCAAAACAGATATATCGTCCGCGGCAGTGATATCATAGAAGAAATTTCATTATCCATCTCCTGAGATGGTTCATCTTTTAACTTTAACCAGCACTCCCAATATGTTCCGCTTTGTGATACCCTGAAGTCATATCCGCTTTTTTTTGCTGTGAGAAATACTGACTCGCCGTCCAGATTTACCGATATCGTGCATCCTGATATAACGGCGTTCTTTATAGCCGTGACATATTCCTGATACCCGCCGAACCTCACGGCGACAAGGCAGTTGTTACCATCGGTTATAAGCATATCTGCATACGCCTTTAAATGGATTTTTGCTTTTTCATCTATAACACTTATCTCGACCAATTCACAATTTTCAGGTATTTTAAGCAGTTTCACATTTTCATCATTCCTTATATTAAAATATCTATATAAACGCAAAAAAGGCTGTATCAAATCCTTTGGATTTAATACAGCCTTTGCGGTTGTTTTGGTTGTTTTATTTATATGGTTTTATTGCAGGGCAAAAGAGTCCTCATTGACATTCTAAATGACACGGCATATCAGCCCGCCAAGTAATACAAGATATAGAAACCCATTTTTTAAATACACAACAAATTGTGTATCAATGGCTTTATTATAGTACGGCAAAACAATAAAGTCAAGCAGATTAATGCCGAATATATTGAAATAGTCCGGTGTTACACGAAAATCAAAATAGTAGTAAGCAGCTGATTGACGGCTTACATTTATTATGTATAATATTTGTCAAAAAGCAAGTAAGAAATAAGTATGAATTCATATAATTCGACATAATATTATTAAAAGTGACAAAAGTAAAA
>CAJFJP010000108.1 GCA_904384255.1 Candidatus Timburyella stercoris | reverse complement strand
AATTTGCCGACGCTTTTGCCGGCGCGGCTATTAAAAGGAAAAGGACAGATATATGAAAAGACTTTTATCTATTATTCTTGCGGCGCTGTGTATGGCGGCGCTTGTTTCCTGCGGCAGTACTGAAACGGATAACGGCGAGTATAACATTCTAACAAGCTTTAATCCGATTTATGCGCTTACGCTGCGCATTGCCGACGGTGCGGAAAATGTTAAGGTAGAAAACATGGCGGCTCCGTCGACCGGCTGCCTGCACGATTACCAGCTTACAACGGCAGATATGATGAAGCTTAGCAAGTCCGATATCTTTATAATAAACGGCGGCGGTATGGAAAGCTTTATGGAGAAGGCGATGCAGGCCAGCGATAATATTAATGTGCTTGACACATCAGCTGGAATAGAAATGCTGCCGTCGACTGGCGGGCACGATGGGAGTGAATATAATTCTCATATCTGGCTTTCAATTTCAAATGCTAAAAAGCAGGCGGAGAATATCAGAAATGGACTTGTAGCGGAAAATCCGGAAAATAAAGGAATATATGAAAAGAACACAGCAGACTTTTTAAACGAACTTGAAGAGCTTGACAATGAATATAAAACATCTCTTGACGGTGTAAGCGGAAAGGTAATTTCTTTTCATGAGGGAATAATTTATCTGCTTGGCGGTTACGGCATAGAAGTCACTGAGATAATAGAAACAGAGCCGGGAGTAAGTCCCGACCCATCTACGCTGGCAGAAATTATAGAGGACGTTAAGTCGAGCGGCATACATGTGATATTTACTGAGCCGCAATATCCTGACTCCACAGCGCAGGTGATATCGCGCGAAACCGGAGCAGAAATTTATACGCTAAATCCGCTTGTTACAGGAGAAATGAGCAGAGATTCTTACGTGACCATAATGCGAGAAAATCTACAGGTTATAGTGTCGGCGCTTAAACAACAGTAAAATTTCATAATATAAATATAGCCGCGGCAGGACAGTTTTATCTGTAGGCCGCGGCTAAAATTTTTGCAATTATTTGTCAGCGGTTAGGAAAAATAATAGGCAAGTGCTTAAAAAGTGAAACTGCTCAGTATGAAAGGCAAAAAATATTTATATTGCTTTAGGCGGCGACAGCAGTTCTAAAAAATGTGATGGTCATTCCGTATTTGGCACATGATACTCCTGCTTTTCATCTGCTTTGGTAAAAATACTTCATTAACGAGCTTTGTAGGTGATAAATGCCACCATGCTCCGCCGGAAAAATTTTGCTAAATTATAACTGCTTTTAAAAAAGATGCGATATAGACTGTCTAACCGACATCAGCGTATATCAACAAAAAATCGGGAGCAGTAACACAGCTTCAAAGCGGCCATATATTGTTAATGTACCGGTTTAACTTTGGTACAGATGATGCAATATATGGCCGCACACATATTTGCATTAAAAAAATGACAGGGGGATAGTGAATTGTGCGGGATTAGAGAGACATGCCGGATATATTAATCTCAGGTCCGTTGTCGGCACTGGTGGGAGGAACTATTACCTGGCTTATAACAGTGCTAGGTTCACTGCTAGTGTTGTTTTTCAACAAGGTAAATAAAAAGCTTATGGCGATAATCTGCGGCTTTTCTGCGGGAATAATGATGTCGGCATCATTTTGGTCGCTGCTGCTGCCGGCAAAGGAAAGAGCAGAAGAAGCTGGAGATAGTGCATGGCTGCCTGTTACAATAGGATTTATAGCGGGTGGAGTATTTATAATAGCCGCCGCAAAGATTTTAGACATAATTAAAAAAAGCAATGCTGATAAAAAGGAAAGCTCAAGCAGAGGAATACTTATATTAATAGCGGTTACGCTTCACAATATTCCTGAAGGCCTTGCTATCGGCGTAGCGTTTGGCGCGGCGGGAGCACCGGAGTCTGTAGCGGCGGCAATAGCGCTTACTACCGGCATAGGACTTCAGAATTTCCCCGAAGGCGCCGCCGTTTCGCTGCCCATAAGGCAGGATGGGGCATCGAGATTTAAAAGCTTTATGTGCGGTGCGCTTTCGGCAATAGTCGAGCCAATATCCGCAGTAATAGGAGCACTGCTTGCTCACATGGCATTTATGCTGCCGTATGTATTGGCTTTTTCAGCAGGAGCCATGATATTTGTAACGGTAAAGGAACTTATTCCTGAAGCCGCAGAGGATAAAAAACTTGGAGCAATTATGATAATGCTGGGCTTTGCCGCTATGACTTTCCTTGATGTAGCCTTGTAACAACTTGACCTATTAAGAGCAGCAATGGTATAATAATCGAGAAGACGGTTATTATACCATTGTTTTTTCTATTTAATGGGTATGCAACTATGTTTTTCATACTTTTATGCGGCCGCTGTAAATATGAAGATGGTTAATTGCAGCGGCGTTTTGCAAAGCCAAGTTAAAGCGATAAATTAGTGATTTGCCGGCGCAGTATTTTGTTGTATAATCTGTGTAAATTGCGCATTTTTATCGATTATTATATTGAGGCTGGGAAATACCTTTTATGGGGGAAAGAAAATATGACTACACTTATGGTTCAGACGAACAGGCTCTTAGATAATTTTAAAAGGATAAAAAAGGCTGCCGGAAGCGATATAATACCTGTGCTTTCGGGAAACGGCAGCGGATTTGGTGATACAGCCATTGCAAGCATACTAAAAGACTATGTGGGAATGGTAGCCGTATCAAGGATAGAAGAAGCTGTGCGCATAAAAACAAGCGATCGTATGCTTGAGGTGCTTCTGCTTACTCCCTACTCAACAGAGGAGGAAGTTCGCAGTATTATAGAATATGATATAACTGCAACGGTTGCATCAAACGACTCCGCCGTGCTTTTATCAGGTATAGCAGAGCAGGCAGGAAAGCAGGCGAGAGCGCATCTTAAATTTGACATAGGTGCGGGATTTTTTGGTTTTACTCCGCCGGAGGCCGCAAAAGCTGCACAGACTATAAAATATCTTAAAAATATAGACATAACCGGAGTATATACTGAAACGGCGCCGAAATCCGGCAAAAAGCTTGCTCGCATGCAGTATGAGAGCTTCCTTGGCATATTGCAGACGTTAAGCAGAGAGGGCCTGACCTACGGAATGGCGCATATAGCGGCAGACGAAACAGCGCTTATGTACCCATGGATGAGAATGGATGCGGTTAGAGTCTCTAATTCCTTGTATGGCCGATTGAACGTAAAGGACAAATGGGGACTGGACAAGGTTGGCAGACTTGTGTCCAATGTCTGCGATATGCGCTGGGTAAGAGCCGGCACGACCATAGGCGAGCAGAGAGTAAAAATAAGGTCAAATAAGCTTGTCGCTGCGGTTCCGGTTGGCTATGCTGACGGACTGCTTATTTCAAGCGATAAAGGACATAGCATTTTCGGCGGAAGAAAATCATACTGTGACATGTCGGGACGCAGAGTTCGTATAATAGGACGTCCTGGCTATACCACTACGCATATAGACATTACCGGTATGGACTGTTCTGTCGGCGATATGGTCTCGTTTGACGTAAGCCCTTACTATATTAATCCGCTTATAAGGCGGGAATATGTATAAAGCTTGACAGCTTTATAAAGGAAACAGGCCTAAAATCTGGCAGAAACCAAATCGCAGTACTGCCGCTTTAAAAGGATATAGCAAAATTATGGGAGATAGTATTGATAAGAGCAGATTTCCGCTGCTTTATACTGTTGATGAATATATAAAAAAAGACCGCATACGAATGCATACACCTGGCCACGGCGGCCGGCAGAACAATGCGCTTGCTATATTTAACGATATTTTAAAGTATGATATAACCGAGCTTGACGGGCTTGAAAGCCTGTACAGCGATATGGGTGCAATAGCTGCATCGGAAAGATATGCGGCGGAGGTTCTTGGCGTAAAAAAGTTGCTCTATTCCACCGGCGGGTCGACTCTTTGCATACAAGCTATGCTGTATTTAGCGGCCGGTAAAGGCGGCAGGGTAATATTTGCCGGAGGTTTACATAAATCCGCAATAAATGCATGCATATTGCTGGATATTACGCCGGTGTTTATAAAATCGCTTGATGATTTGACATGCATGAAAGCGGAAGCTATATTGCGGGAATACAATGATGTAAAGGCTATTTACATTACTAATCCTGATTACTATGGCAGGATTTATAATACTGCCGAATTATATGAATTATGCTGTAATTATAATATATCTCTTTTAGTAGACGGTGCGCATGGGGCGCATCTTAGCTGCTTTGATAAAAGTATAAATCCTTTATATATGGGTGCATCGATGACGGCGCAGTCGGCGCATAAAACGCTGCCGGCGCTAACCGGTGGTGCGTGGCTGTGCATTCATGAGGACAGATATTTACATAATGCTAAATATGCAATGTCTATGTTTGGCTCAACAAGTCCGTCATATCTTATTATGCTCTCTCTTGAGTTGGCGGTTAACTGGATAAAAGATCACGGCAAAGAAAGCTTTAGCCGTATTAGTGATGAGTGCTCATATGTAAAGGCAAAAGCATTGCAATACGGTTTTGAAGTATATAACGGCATCAGCGATCCTGCAAGGATAACACTTAACACATCTCGACTGGGGATAAGTGGCGAAGTCGCAGCCGGATTATTCAGAGATTGCGGAATTGAACCGGAAATGTACGATGGTAACAACATTGTCTTTATTTTATCGGCATTTTTGAAGCACAATGATTTTGAGCGCTTTAAAAGTGCAATATGCTTTATTGGGGAAAAATATTCGGTGTACACTTCTTTACAGCCGGATTTTAAAGTTAAAAATAGACTTGGCAAAGCCTGCGGCATTACCGATAAAAATACGGAAATTTATGAAGAGAAGGCTTTTTCATATGGAAAGTACATAGATATGCAGATGTCTCCGCGTGAGGCCTCTTTGCTCGATTTTGAGGAGGTTGGCTGTGAAGCGGCGTGCGGCAGAATTGCGGCAGAAATCATTTGTCCATGCCCGCCGGGTACGCCTATTACTATACCTGGCGGCATTATAGATAAAAGAGCGTCGGCGGCCTTAAAAAGCTGTGGAATTTTTACCGTTAAAGTGGTAAAATAAAATTGTTATGGAAAATAAATTAAAATCAGCAACAGAAAACAGCGTGACAGAAATAATGAAATATATATCCGACATGCTGCAAAATGGGAGATTTCCGCATGCAATGCTGTTTGAAACGGCAGATATTAATGCGGCCGATAGTATATGCATATATGCGGCAAAGGCCGCTCTTTGTACATCTAACGGGAAAAAGCCGTGCGGAGAATGCATAGATTGCCGCAAGACGGAAAGCGGAATACATCCGGATGTCTTAGTAATTGAGGGGACGGGAGCACGTACACTGCATGTTGAAGATATAAGAAATATCCGGCAGGATGCATATATAGCTCCTAATGAGGGGCAGCGTAAGGTTTACATAATAAAAAATGCCGGTGACATGTCTCAGCAGTCACAGAATGCGCTTTTAAAGGTGTTGGAGGAGCCGCCGGAATACGTAGTATTTATTTTAACCTGCAAATCGCGCTCAGAATTGCTTGATACAGTGCTTTCACGTGTACAGATTTTTACCGTTAATTGCGGTGGCGAAAATACAGATGATGAAGACGCCGACCGGGAAATATTTGACGGTATAATAAGTGCGCTTATAGACAGAGACGAATATAATTTGATTGTAAAATGCAGCCTTATACGCACGCGCAAGCAGGCTGAAAGCGGATTAAAATATTTATACGGCGTTTTTTCATCGGCGCTTATGATGAAGTACGGAGAAAGCGGGAGCAAAATCTGCGCTGATATATCAGCTTCTTTTGGCGCTGAAAAAATAAGAAATATATGTGCTTGTTTGG
>CAJFJP010000107.1 GCA_904384255.1 Candidatus Timburyella stercoris | reverse complement strand
GACCAGTAACGCCGCCGGTAGCACCGACGTAGCCAACTGTCTGACCGGCTTTTACTGTCTGACCGGATGAAACTGCAACCGACGACATGTGAGCATAAAGCGTGACATAATGATCACCCTCAAAGGTGCCGTGGTCTATCATTATATAATTGCCATATCCACCGGAATCATAGCTCTTTTTAATTACAATTCCGTCTGCCGCCGCGCCTATCGGACTGCCATATATTCCAGACTTAGATATATCTGTTCCAGCATGGAGCTTATATATTCCGCTTACTGGGTTAACCCTATAACCAAAATTAGATGATATTGTATAGCAATTCGGCAGCGGCCATGTAAACATGTCGCTCTTATATATCTTACCGCCGCCGGAGTTGCTGTTGCTGAACTCACGGTCGCCGTTTGTTTTCTGAGATTCTGCTATTGCCGCATCTATCTCCGCCTGAAGCTTTTCCATAGCCTCATCATTTTCCTCAATCTGATTATCAAGCTCTTCTGCCTGAGAGTCAAGAGAATCTATAGCAGCGTTTAATTCCTCAAGCTCTTTGGTATACTGGACGTTAAGCGCCTGCAAGTCCTTTTTGCGCTCTTCGGCCTTGGCTTTCTGAGCCTCTATCTCCGCCTTTGCCGCTTCAATCTCGCTCATCTTCTGCTTTATGCTGTCCATAAGCGCGTTGTCAGCTTCTGTAACATTCTTTACAAGCTCTGACCTTACAAGATAATCGGTTAAATTTTCTGCGCTGAGCAGCAGCTCAAGCTGTGAGGTGCTGCCTGTCATATATATTGCTCTCAGTCTTTCCTCGAAAAGGGTCTTTGCGTCCTGAAGCTCTATCTCCTTTTGTGCTATTTCCGCCTGCTTTTCATTTATTTTTACTTCAGTATCGCTTATTTCCTCAACCACTGAATCAAGCATCGCCCTTGTATTTTTAGCCTTTTCCTCATATTTATCAGCCAACGCCTGCTTATCCGCCTGTGAATCCTTAAGTGCGTCTATTTCCTCCTGAAGCTTCTTGTTTTTATCAGCTAAGTCGGCCTTTTGATCTCTCATTGAGCTAACTGAATCTGCTGTGGCAAAATATCTTACGCTTGGTACTGCAAGGGCCACCAAAGCGGCCGACATAATTACTGCCGTAGATTTCAGTATAGTTTCCTTAAGTCCCACAAACATGCACTCTCCTTAACTTGAATATCTTAATTTTAGGTAATTCTGCTATCTTATAAAGCGCTGAATTCGCTGCCTTCGCGGCGCAGGTATTTTGATATTGTTATAATGCTCGCTATAAGTCCGGATATAATGCCAAGTGCTAAGAAAATGAGAAGTATAATCCACATAAAATTGGAAAACGGTACAGGATTATAGCCAAGTATTTTTATTATCGGGTCCAACGCTTTTATCGCAAGCTTATAAAGCAAATATTCTACGCCTACCGTTAAAAACGACGCTATTACACCTAATGTAATACCCTCAATCATAAACGGAAAACGTATAAATCCGTTTGTAGCGCCTACAGCCTTCATTATGCTTATCTCAAGCTTGCGATTGAACATTGTTATGCGCACAGTGTTAGATATTATAACAAGTGCTATAAGCGACAATAAAACTATTATCCAAACACCCGCAGTGTTTATGGCATCACGAACCGTTGTAAGTATTACCGCTAAATCTCTTGAAGAATTATAACTGTCTACTCCCTCAACATTCTCTATGGCAGCTACTGTCTGATCATACTTTTCCAAATCTATCATAGAAGCCCGTACTGTCTCGGGCATTATGGTATTTCCTTCTTCAAAATACTGATTAAAATATTCCTCATACTCCGGACCCATTTCATGGAGCACGCCCTCAAGCGCCTGATTGCTCGATATATATGTAGTCTCGTCCGGATTTATATTGTCAAGGCTCTTTATCTGCTCATAAACTGACTGAACCTGCTCGTCGGTAAGCTCGTCTTCAAGAAATACCATTACGACATTCTGGCTTTCAATGCTGGACATAACTCTATCGACATTTTCAGAAAAGGCTATAGCAATTCCCATAAGCAGCATGCTCGCCATAAGCACACCTATAGAAGCTATAGACATCATGCGGTTAAGCCATATGTTCTTCAGTCCCTCGCCTATGAGGTACCTGACACTTCTTGCTTTCATCAGAACACACCTCCGGCATTGTCGGCAACTATGTGTCCTGTTTCTATCATTACAACACGCTTGTCAAAATCGCGCACTAACTGATGTGCATGTGTTACCATTAAAACAGTCGTGCCGCGACGATTTATCTCCGCCAGCAGGTCGACAATTTCATATGCCATATTAGGGTCAACGTTGCCGGTAGGCTCGTCCGCTATTATCATAGACGGCTTGTTTACCAACGCCCTCGCAAGGCCTACTCTCTGCTGCTCACCGCCCGAAAGCTCACGCGGCAAATTCCTGGCTTTTCTGCCAAGTCCCACAAGGTTTAGCGCATATGACACCCTTTTGCGTATCTCGCGCTTCGACGCGCCGACTACATGCATCGGAAAAGCCACATTCTCGAACACATTCATCGTCGGTATCAGACGGAAGTCCTGAAACACAATCCCCATTGTTCGCCTTAAAAGCGGAACTTCCTTCTTGCGAAGCGACGACATCTTAAATCCGTTTACCAATATTTCACCAGCGTCCAGCTTTTCCTCGTGTATTATGAGTTTTATAAATGTGCTCTTTCCCGAGCCAGATGGACCGACTATAAACACAAATTCGCCTTTGTCTATTCTCAAATTTACATCAGAAAGAGCTTTTGTGCCGTTGTCATATGTCTTATATACACCCTTAAACTCTATTAACGGCTGTGCTGCGCCGCTTGACAATATCTGCTGATTAATTGTTCTCAACCTCTCAATACTTAACCGGATTTGCTGTTAAATATTTCTTTACCATAAGCGCTATTTTGAATATTATTGCATGATCAAACTCTCGCAAATCAAGCCCTGTTAGCTTTCTTATCTTTTCCAGCCTGTACACAAGAGTATTGCGGTGAACAAACAGCTTTCTTGAGGTCTCTGATACGTTAAGATTATTTTCAAAGAAACGCTGTATTGTAAACAATGTTTCCTGATCCAGACTTTCTATTGAACCCTTCTTAAATACTTCCTGCAAAAATGTTTTGCAAAGGGTCGTCGGAAGCTGATATATAAGACGAGCTATGCCAAGATTATCATAGCTGACTATGCTCTTTTCAGTGTCAAATACCTTACCAACCTCTAATGCCACCTGTGCTTCCTTAAATGAGCGCGCAAGATCTTTTATATTGTTTACACATGTGCCTATGCCGACAACAGCATAAGTATAAAACTCGCTTGAAAGCGTATCTACTATCGAGCGTGCAAGATTTTCGAGATCCTTTGTTTCAATCTCTGGCTTTACATCTTTTACAAGCGCTATGTCTGTCTCATTAACATTTATTATAAAGTCCTTATTCTTTTCAGGGAATAAGTTCTGTATAACATCATATACCGATATATCGTTCTTGCTTACAACCCTTATAAGAAGAACGGCGCGTGAGATATCGGAATCAAAGTGCAGTTCTCTCGCCTTGATATATATATCGCCGGGAAGTATATTGTCCAGTATGACATTTTTTATAAAATTAGCCCTGTCATACTTCTCATCATAATACTGCTTTATGGATGAAAGCGCCACCGCTACTATTGAGGCATAGCGTGACGCCTGAAGATCAGCGCCCTCAACAAACACTATATATTCTGGATGCTGCGGTTGGCCAAACGGCTTATAGCTTATATTGCCGCGCACAAAACCATCATATGAATTCGTTACATCCGAAGAATTAATGTCGTGCGTTTCCCCTATTCGCGTAAGATCACTGCAGGAGATAACTGTAAAAGTGTCGTCTAAAACACCTATAGTACGATCTATTGTTTCTTTCATCTGATGTACAACACCTTGAAATAGACGGTTGGACATTTTTTCACTACCCCTCATCTGTTAAATTTATCAAAATCGTAACTTATTTCTACTACTCTCTTGATATTTTACACAATTACCCAGCTTTTTTCAAGTGATAATTGGCTTTTTTTTAGTTACAAATTACAAATAATTACAAATTTACAATTTGTTCATCTTTTGTTAATACTTTTAATCCTTACTGAAAAAAGGCTTAATAATGCGCCTTTGTTAGTTATATACATATATGCTTTCTACTATTTTAGCCCATTTTTATTTAAAACGCAAGTTTACATATTATTTTATGTGTCATTTTGTAACCATAATTTAAATTATCTATATTTTCTCGCTTCAATTATAGTTTTTGGATATTAAAATTTATGCTATAATATAAAAAATTACATTTTTATTGGCATTTTGAAATTATATAAAAATAAATATCCAAAGGCGTGATTTTATGAACTGCGGCAAGGTTTTACTTGCTATGAGCGGCGGCGTTGATTCCTCGGCCGCTGCAATTTTACTTATGAATTGCGGATATCATGTTGAGGGCGCAACCATGCGGCTGTGGTCAGACAATGAAGAAATATCCGAAAGCACCATAAGTTCTGCTGCTGAAATCTGCAAAATACTTAATATAAAACATCATGTGCTTGATTATAGGGACGATTTTAAAAATGAAATAGTAGAATACTTTTTAAACGAATATAAAAATGGCAGAACGCCTAATCCGTGCATACTGTGCAACCGGCGCTTTAAATTCGGCAGATTTTATGATTACGCTATGTCGAAAGGCTTTGATTTTATCTCTACCGGCCATTATGCGCGCATAGCTGAGAAAAACGGACAATGGGCTGTACTTACCTCAAAGCATATTCAGAAGGATCAGTCATATGTCCTTTACAATTTAAAGCAGGATATGCTAAGCCATATTTTGCTTCCGCTTGGGGATTTGAGCAAAAATGATGTAAGAAAAGTTACAGCAGAATTTAATCTTCCGTCTGCTGAAAGCCCGGAAAGTCAGGAAATCTGCTTTATAACCAATGATGACTATATTGATTTTTTAAACAAATTCGGCGCCTTTAAAAGTGAGCCGGGCAACTTTGTAGATTTAAGCGGAAATATTTTAGGGCGACACAGTGGCATCACGCACTATACTATTGGTCAGCGAAAAGGATTGGGAACAGCCTTTGGAGAACCGCGGTATGTTGTATCAATTAACTCCGTCAATAATACAATAACGCTTGGCGGAAATGATGATACATATTCGTCGGCAGTTGTGTGCAGCGACTTCAGCTTCATAAACGACGATTATTTGAAGTATGCCTCTTTTCATTTAAGCAATTCCTGCAGCTACCCAGGCGACGGATTTTCAAGCGGTGATGAGCAATCCGCTGTACAGGCAAAAATAAGATATAAAAGCTCGCCGGCGGACGCTTATATATCAATAAACAACGGGAAGCTGCGGGTTGATTTTAAAAAACCGCAGCGCGCCGCTACTCCCGGTCAGTCGGTGGTGTTATACAGTGGTGAAGAGCTGCTTGGCGGCGGTGTTATAGAAAGCGTTATAAAATAAAATTTATTTCTGCATATTGCTATTATATTTTTTTAATCCGACTCAAAAAACGGATGTGTCTATTTTCTAACGCAGAATAAGGCAGTAATTTGAAAACAAAATTGAAATACAATTTTATGGGATAGCAAAGGCAAGAGACAGCGTAGAAGGCAGAAATACTTTTTACGCTGTCTTTCTTTATGTTCAAAAATAAAATCGCACATTCGTCAAACAAAAAATTCCTTGCTACAATGTAGATGAAGGAGGTTAAACGATATGTGAAATCCAAAATACTACATAGCGATTAAGGATTATGAACGGAAAATTATCATCGGCAGCTTGAATAATCTGAAAACAAGCTAATTACAGAC
>CAJFJP010000106.1 GCA_904384255.1 Candidatus Timburyella stercoris | reverse complement strand
TTAGCAGCCTTTCTGCTATTGAGAATGTCTCTTCATCCGTTATGAATTTATATTCCTGTTCTTTCATCTTTCTCAGTCCTTCTCACTATTTTTCCTGAGGAATTTCTCGGCAGTTTATCAACAATTTCAACAGAGTCCGGCCACTGATACGGCGGCAAAAGAGCGCGGCATTTTTTTAGCAAATCCGATGCCGTCATGCTCGGAGCAGCTGCTTTTATTCGTATTTTTTCCCCCGCTAAAGCATCTCGTTCGCCGTATGCGACAGCATCGTCTACCCCGCTTATTGAGCAAAGTACATTTTCTATCTCTCTTGGGTATATGTTTATTCCGCCTCTGATTATCATGTCGTCTTTACGGCATAAAACAGTAATTCTGCCATGCTCGTCCATTTTGGCGATATCTCCTGTATGCAGCCAGCCATTTCTAAATACATTTTCCGTCTCAGCCGGCTGATTATAATATCCTTTCATGGCTGACGGAGTAAGCAGAAGCAATTCCCCGCTTTCTCCCCTTGGCATTTCATTGCCGCTTTCGTCGGCTATTTTTGCAAAGATGCCCGGCAATGCATATCCTACGCTCTCCGAATGCTCTGAAAACTCCTCCGGCGGAAGGCAGCTTACCCTTGGTCCTGCTTCAGTCAGCCCATACACATGATAAATCTTTGCCGATTTAAAAATATTCTGCATTTCCTCAGCCACAGTGCGCGTCAGACATTCACCGCTGACAGAAACTGTTTTCAGCGGTAAATTTTTTATCCTCTTGGCAAAATGAGAAATATGGTGAAACATAGTGGGAGTTGAGCAAAAGGTCGTTATTTCGCTGGAAATAATTTCTTTAACTATAGCCGGAGGATTAAACGCGCCTTCAATAAAATTAACCTCTGCTCCGTTTATAAGCGCCGTTAAAAATTCGCCTATCAATGCGGCAGAATGATAGAGCGGCCGTGCGATTAAAATGCTGTCGTTGGCGCAAAGCTTTAAATAACTGTGTATAGCCATAAGATTTGCAGTAATTCCATATGATGTCAGCATGCTTCCCTTTGGCGCTCCGGTAGTGCCGGAAGTAGACAAAATTAATGAGACATTTGTCAAATCGGCATGTTCTTCTTCCAATTTACCATTATTTATTTTTCGCAGCTCTATGTCTCCGCTTATATCGGTAATAATGTAATTAATCTGCATCTGCTCAATTATACGCCGGCAGTGTTTTTCTCCATATCTCGGAGAGAGAAGAACCGCAGGTGCTTCTGCAAAAATACAGCGCATTACTGCACGTGCCGTGTTTAATTCAGACTTACAGTATATTCCGACTTTACACCGTGAAATTAATCGGCCTTTATTTTCTGCTTCATAAATCAGCTCGTCATAGCTGATGCTGTTATTCTCATTTTTTATTATCTGATTTGGAAAGTGAGCCATATATCTGCACAGCCAGTTAAAAAGTGACATATATATCTCCCTCCTTACTGATTTTTATCAAATATTAAGTATCATATAAATGTCGTTTACCGTACGCAGTTTATCGGGATTTAAATCTGATAAATTGAATTCTATTTCAAACGCGTTTTCGAGCTCAACTATTGCTTCTACCAGTCGAAGACTGTCAAAACCCAAGTCCAGCTGCAAATCCATATTGTCTGCCACTTCTATTTTGTCGGCACTCATTTCCTTGAATATCTGACGCACCTTTTCTCTGTCTTCCATACTCTTCTCCTTAATCTTTTACTCATATTTAATGTCAGCCCGCGGATTTTCCGACCTATTCCAAATTGCTCCTTAATAAGTCCTGTATATCTATGTCTATCTTACAAAGCTGCTTCAATATCTCATACTCGCCGGCTAAATCGTGCTGGCCGTGCAGCATCATATATGACGCCTTCATAAGCAGAGCTTCCAAATTTTTAAGTGGCTCTGACATAAATTCAGAATTAATGAACTGACCAGCGTAATCTTTTGCGCGGTGCCGCATGGTTTTGTAGTACAGCAGCAAATTGTGCAGTTTTTGCATCGACATATGATTTTTACACATATCTTTATATTTATTTATATCGCAGCTGTCATATATTTTTTCTAAAGCCTTGGTATTAACTGAAACTTCAAATGGCTTATCTGGCAGTTCAAAATATAAAATACGGCCTATATATGCACTGTTTAGCTCCTTTAAACTTACAGGACGCCATAAAGACGGTATATCATTTAGCACAAGCAGTTCACCGTCGCTGCCTACAAGCCGAACAAAATGATCGTTTCTCCAAGCGCGGGTATGAAGCTCAGTTTTTGCAAACTTAGGCGTTATCTGTATTAAAACCATATTTCGCTTTTCATATTTTCCAGCGAGCTTTACAAGTCCTATAACGCTTGTATTTTTCATCTCCATAATAAGTTGACCGGATTCCCTAAGCTGTTCATGTATGCGTGGGACAATTCCTTTATCGGTATATTTCTTTCCCAAAACAATCTTTTCCACAATCATCTCACTAAGCGGTATCAGACTATCTTCATACAATGGTCTTATATCTATATTGTTTTGCATTAAGAACATAAGAACGTGATTTTCCACACAGGATATTCCCAAAATATTTTGAAATCTGTCTGCTGTCGCTGGTTCAATCAATTTACTCATAAGTTAAACACCTCGTCTACTATTTTCTTTATATGCTCCCTTTCCGTCTGTATCGGCTGCTCTCCGGATATCACTATTCCGCCGGACGCCGCTGATATTTTTAGATATTCCTCTCTCAAGGCATACTGAAGCCCTATGTCTATATATGAGTCTTTTTCCTCTTCACGGCTGCGTACACGTCTTATTGCCTCATCTACTCCGACATCCAAAAAGAAAGCGATGTCCGGCTTAGGAATATATTCGGCTATTTCATATATCCACCTATCTTCCCTATATCCCCGTGCCCGGAGATTTGCAAGACATGAATAGAAATATCTGTCGCTTATTACCCATTTCCCTTTTCTAAGCGCCGGAACAATTTCTTTATTACTGTGTTGTATCCTGTCACCAGCGGCAAGTAACGAAAGACTTCGGTAATCATACGCATCATGAGCGGATTCGTCCATAAAGTTGCGGAATATGGCGGATTGTCTGATAAACGGAGTCGGCTGCTTGGTCAGCATAATTTTTTCCGGGCCCGCCTTTTTTGCAAGATAATCTTTAAGCCATTTAATCATTGTCGTTTTTCCGCAGCCGTCCAGGCCGCAAAATGTTATAAGCCGACCGGCGTATGGATGTGCTCTTTTATCAAAAATTCCCATAAATTTCACTTCCCCTATTTGCCATTTATTGTTCGCTCTTTAATGTTAGTGCCGCGCATCTGTCAGCGCAAAAAAGCCAGTCAACAAACGGCATATTGTATTCATATGTTTTTCCCTCCGCCGGGTCTATAATTTCACTGATATAACTTATATTCTCAGGCCTTATGGCGTTAAGCACTAAATTTAAATATTCATTTTCAATGGGAAACAAAACAGATGTTAAATAAATTGCAAAATAGCATTCCTTTTGAAGCCCGCAAAAGTAAATACGGCTTATAAGCTTTTCTGAAAGAGACTTGTCCAAATATTTTGATAGCAAAAGATATATATCGCTAAATTTATAAATAGATAAATCTCTGCCCATTTCCACCCACTTATAAGTAGTCGCCTCCTTATACAGATGCGTGCATAAATGTATAATAAAGTCAGCATCTGAGAGCGTCATAAGCATTTGGCCGCGTCCTATTTCCATTGGCTTTATTTCTTCTAAAAGCTGTCTTACCGCAGTTGAAGACTGCTTGGCCTTATAATCAAGGGAAAAATTTATATCAATTTCATTAAAAGAATTTTCCGATATTCTTTTTATAAATGGAACAGTTTCGCCGCGGTTAAGCCGAGACGATAATATATCCTTTCTAGACGCCGGGACTGCCTTTCCATTTCGCACATATCCCTGTATATATCCTGCACTCTTTAATCTGACGGATAAATCGGTTATGTCCTGCTGATTTATAAGAATGTCGAGGTCATTTGACGTGCGCAGCCCGTCTGGATATTCATAGACCAAACGTGCGCCCTTAAGGACGGCATATGGAAAGTCAAAATCGTTGAGTATTTCAGCCGTTTCAGCAAGCATTTTGCGAAAATTATCTGCCTTTTTTTGACTGCTTTCATATATCATCTGCAATGAGTTTCTAAATTCGCGATTTATAAGGCTTGTCAGTTCAGAGGCTTGTAAGACAAACCAAGCTGCTGGGCCCATTCGATTGTATAAAAGATGTCCCAAAACATTTGCTGCATCATAGTGAGTAGATAGCAGCTTTTTTATACCTTCTGTATCCGGATTTAAAAAGCTGCACAACTTTAATATCAAATTATATTCATTATTCATATGCCTATCTTCCTCATATTAATAAATTCTTATGTTTTCCTTTTTATCTGTTTAAACAATTGATTTCCATAAACCGCCATACCTGTTACCAATATTCCCTGAATAACTCCCTTAATGTTTGGGCCTATCAGGCCTACGGCGCCCAAAATTCCTAACGGCAGCAGGAAAAGCGGTATCCATTTGTCTGGAAATATGACCAAGTCTTTTAATATTTTCCCTATTATCATCAAAACGGGAATTAGTATTAGTGCTTCTTCTACCAAAAAATCAAAAATATATGACATTTTTCAATCTCTATTCTTTTAGTTTTGTTTTTTATTCATAAATATAATTACAAATAGTTTCAATTTATATCAATATCGTTACTTTTGTTGATAATTAATCATCATAAACGTATAATTAAAACAACGTATCAAAGGAGGACAATATATGAAAAGTAAAACAATGTTATGCATCTTTTTAACAGCGGCCATGGCTGCAGCTGCTTTCCTTCCATCATGCTCAAATGCTCAGGACGAAATCTCTTCCTCAACCTCTTCTGCTGTCTCTGTCGACTCAACACTGCCGATTTCTTCTGCTCTTTCTTCCATTCCTCCTACCGGATATACCTCCTCCGCTCCTATTAGCTCTATTCCTTTACCCGACCCAGTTTCCGGCACTTATAATAGTCAGTCAATCATCATGCAATATTCTGTTATTACCGACTATATCTGGCCGCAGGATAATTTAATTCCTACCTATTTCCTAAACGGCTATACTCCTTTTTGGTATTATGGTACTGATAGTATAGATCCAATATTTGCTTATAGTAATATTGGTGCAACCTTTCTTGACAAGACCGGCCGTATGATATGCGAACCTATTTATGCCTCAGCAAGCTATTTCAACGATGAAGGCTTAGGTCTTGTACAAAAAGAGTTAGACAGTGGCCGTTGGACATATATAGATGCCGACGGTAATGAAGTGTCAGAGGTGCAAAATCCGCAGTTCAGCGATATACAAATAAGTGAATATGTAAACGGGCTGAAATTTGCAAAGCTTGATGAAGGCGAACACAGGAATGTTATAATGAATGAGGCGGGTGAAACGGTTGCCGTGCTCCCAGATGATAAAATTATTGAAGGATACGTTGCTTCTGACAGCTTAGTTGTCTGCGGCATTGGTGATGATGATTTACCATATTCTAATTATTATCAGATATATGACATTAACGGAAACCTTATAAGTGAAACTAAGTTTGACCGCATAGGCAACTGCTATAACGGGCTTATTCCTTTTTATCTTGACGGCAAGCTTGGAATAATGGGTGATGATGGTTCTATTGTTATTCCTGCATCTTATCCAATTGAATTAAACTATTATTATAGTTTTATTTTAAATGAGGACTTAATTATAGTTAACACAGAAGGTAAAGTCGGTATTATTGAAATCATTCGTTCATAATATTTCCCTTTGACCAGTTTGCTTTATAATCTATTGTTATCAAAGGAGGATCATATATGAAAAACAAAACAATGTTATGCATCTTTTTAACAGCGGCCATGGCTGCAGCTGCTTTCCTTCCATCATGCTCAAATACTCAGGATGAAATCTCTTCCTCAACCTCT
>CAJFJP010000105.1 GCA_904384255.1 Candidatus Timburyella stercoris | reverse complement strand
TATTCGCTTTCCGATAATCCCGTGCTGCTTGGACGTCCCACTGGCTTTAAAATCACTGTTAGTGATGTGTATCTGCGCTCTGGCGCCGGATTTGTCGTTGCAATGACCGGAAATATTCTCGATATGCCGGGTCTGCCAAAAGCTCGGGATATAAAATATGCTTAATCAGTTAAAATCATAATCATGCTGTTGATTATATATTTTTAGGCTGTGTAAGCTGGTAAACAAAAATATGTATCTATGTTTTCAAATGACCACACAGTCATCACCTTCGTCTATCTAAGCTTCTGATTATAAATATATATGATAGGATGGTCCATATGGAATTTATATCCTATTCTGCCGCTGAGACAGAAAAAATTGCATACAATCTAGCTGTAAAGCTTATAAGCAGTACAAAATATAAAACATTAAGCGGAGAGTTTTGCTGTGTAATTGCCTTATTTGGTGGAATGGGAGTTGGCAAAACTGCGTTTGTGAAAGGGCTTGCAAAGGGTATTGGCTTTACAGGAGAAGTGACGTCTCCTACATTTGCAATTGTGCATGAATATATCGGCGGAATAGCTCCAATATATCATTTTGATATGTACAGGATTGATACGGAGGAGTCACTGTACTCCACTGGATATTATGATTATCTTGATGCTGGTGGATTTATAATTACTGAGTGGAGTGAAAATATTGAAGATTATATAGACGCTGATGCTATAAGAATTTGCATTGAATACGGCGACAGTGACGATTGCCGAAAAATTACTATAGATGGAGATTTTTAAATGCTTATACTTGCTGTTGAATCATCTGCCGCGCCTTCAAGCTGTGCTTTGCTGAGAGACGGCGTTATAATAGCGGATATGCGTACAAATGTGAAGCTTACGCATAGTCAAACGCTTATGCCGATGGTGGAAAAAATGCTTAAAATCACTAATACAGATGTTGGCGATATAGACGTTTTTGCTGTGAGCCATGGTCCCGGCTCTTTTACCGGCATAAGAATAGGCATAGCTGCTGTAAAGGGAATGGCACTGTCATATAGTAAGCCATGTATAGGTCTGTCTACTTTAGAGGTTATTGCTAACAATATACCATATTTTGGCGGTATTATCTGTTCTGTTATGGATGCACGCCGCGAACAAGTATATAGCGCGTTGTTCGAATATAAAGGTGATAAGCTTGTCCGATTAACAAATGATAGAGCTATATCGATAGATGACTTAGGCCAAGAAATTGAGAATTTAAAGCGGCCATGCATTCTGGTAGGAGACGGTGCGGAGATCTGTTATAATAAATTGGAGAAAAAATATAATAATCTTATTATTGCGCCGGCAAATTTGCGTTATCAAAATGCCGCAGCAGCGGCTCAGCTTGCGTCGGATTATTATAATCGCGGAGAAATAGTGTCGGCGGCAGCGCTTAATCCCGTCTATCTCCGCTTACCACAGGCGCAGCGTGAGCTGCTTGAAAAAAAGTCTGTCACTTCTGTTATATAACGGAAGTGACACAAATTTTGTGTAGCTTCAGTTAAAATATTGTCCGGCTGGCGGCGTCAAATCCTCACTGACCGGAAAAATTTTTACAACAATCTATCTATTAGATTAAATTTTAATATAAAAAGAAAGGTGATAAAAATGATAGCAATCGGATGCGATAAAGCCGGCATTAATCTTATGAAAGCCGTGATAGAGCACCTTAAATCTGAGAGCAAGGATGTAAAATGCTTCGGAATAACGGAGGACAACCCTGTAGATTATCCGGAAATTGCCTTTAAAGTGGCAAACTCCGTAGCCTCCGGAGAATGTAAATACGGCATACTTATATGCGGCACTGGCATTGGAATGTCTATGGCTGCAAATAAGGTTAAGGGTATACGCGCTGCCGTCTGCTCGGAGCATTACAGCGCAAAATACACTCGTCTGCACAATGACGCTAACATACTTTGCCTCGGCGGACGTGTAATAGGTGAAGAACTTGCAAAAGAATTAGTAGATGTGTTCTTAAACACGGAGTTTGAAGGCGGCCGTCATCTGCGCCGGGTAAACTATATTTCTGATATTGAAAATGGCAGAGTAAAATAATTTGCTCTGATAACTGGGTGAAAAAATGTTTGATAATGTTTTTGTGGTTGAGCATCCGCTTGTACAGCATAAGCTCACTTATTTGCGAGATAAAAATACCAGCTCAGCAAATTTTCGCAGGCTGGTAACAGAGATATCAACACTTATGTGTTATGAGGCAACACGCGATTTACCGCTTACCGAAACCGAAATTGAAACGCCAATAACATCAATGAAAGCCAAGATAATCGCCGGGCGAAAGCTTGCTTTTGTACCGGTGCTTCGTGCCGGACTTGGTATGTGCGAAGGCGTTCTAAGTCTTATTCCGGCTGCTAAGGTTGGACACATTGGACTGCAGCGGGATCATGAAACTTTTGAACCCATGAGCTATTACTGCAAGCTTCCGCCTGATATTTCTGAAAGAGATGTTATTGTGCTTGACCCAATGCTTGCTACTGGTGGTTCTGCCGTATTCGCGGTTGACACCATAAAAAAGCATAATCCAAAAAGCATAAAATTTATGTGTATTATTGCCTCGCCTGAAGGAATAGCCCGATTGAGCAGCACGCATAGTGATGTTAAAATATTCTGTGCCTCTGTAGATGAGCGGCTGAACGAAAAGGCATATATTGTTCCAGGACTGGGAGATGCAGGAGACAGAATATTTGGCACAGACTAATTAAAAACAGTTTTACACTGTAATGTTATATAGATTTACAGATTTAAAAATATCAGACAATATCTTTAAGATAAGCAACATTACAGTAAAGTTAAAATTCTTTACTTGAATGTATACTAACCTATGATATAAGGGAAACAACAGATTTAGCATTTTTAATTTAATGCATAAAAAAGCAGAGAAAATTTCTCCGCTTTTTTTACTTTATTGGGTTATAAGAATATATGACATGCTTAGAAAACAGCAGAAAAAGTCACATTCAAAAGAGCAGATGATGTGGATTGTTTAAACGGCGCCGCTAACTAAAATGATTCAAAACTAAGCGGTGATGGCCTGCTCATCATAAAGCGGATATTTCGACTTTATACAAGCCTCATACTTATGCATCTTTGAAATCTGACTTATCTATCTTTCTATTCCAATTTTGTGTATGAGTACACCGCTATATTCCTAAATTAACAAGCTCAGGAGTTGCTGATATATCGCTCAGCTTATAAAGTTCGCCTGCATCGGTTATAAAATACGCCGTCGTACTGGATGAATATATCTCGGCAACATTTAAGTCGGATATCTCCTTTATCTCCCTATTAACATTGCTGCTCGATAAATCTACTGCATTTATTTTGCCGCCGTCGGTATAAATAAGATTATATCCAAAGATATTGAATATCGTTTCGCCTTCTATTTCATCTATAATTGTGCTAGTCCTGTCGTATATCATAAATGCCATGATGGAATTGCTGGTGCTGTAATATAAATACTCATTGCTTAGGAAAAATTTATCTACATTGGTACTTACCAGCTGCTCGTTTTCACTGCCGTCAATCATTGCAAAATATATGCAGCCATCGGCGCCCTTATAATATATACGTGTATTCTCTACATAAAACTGACCGTCAGCGCATATAAGGCCCAAATCTTTCTGCCCTTTGCCGTTCGTCCGCATCTTGCATATGCTGCCGGCTTCATTTATATAATAAATCCAGCTTCCTATTACCTGAGGATATCTCAACTCAGCAATATCAGTACTGTTTAAAAAATTATATGATTTAAGCATCTGTCCGCTCTGATAATAAACCTTTGACTGCACCTCTGAAATGTTTGAGCATTTGTCTTTGCTTATAACCTCAGTGGTTGTCGCCTGCGCCTCGTCGCTCACCGGAATTTTCAGCAAGCCCTTATCGTCGGATGCATAAAATAAATATCCGCCGGCTTCAAGCACACGGCCACCGTTCATTATATTGCCGTATGTATTGCCGGCCGAGTAATCGACTATGTCCTGCGGCATAATAAGCATGAATATAGCAGCAGCTGCCACAAGCAGCGCAATAAATGCAATGAACGCCGGCATTAGATATTTTGACACTCTGCTTTTTTTTACACCACTGTCTGTTGTTCCTGCTATGTTCAACTTATTATTCATTTCTGCAGTAACTTTATCATTCATTTATGTTAACCTCCGAGCCATCACGCGGCAAATCTTAGACATGGTAAATATGTTCAAAGTAATTTCTCTTTTGTCCCAACTGCAAATCGTAAAAAATTTATGTAAACTAATTCAGAAGCAATCTTATATTAAATGTTAGATGTACTTTCACAGAAAATATATAGAAGTGCCGATGTTCCACTATAAAATCAGATTATTTTGTTCATCACCAAACCCGTAATGAGCTTTGGATAAAAATAAGTAGACTTCTGCGGCATTTTCTGGCCGACATTTGCAACATCCTTTATTTGAGATATTCGTGTAGGATTCATTATAAAGGCGCAATCGGCTCCCTCGTCTGTTAAGGAAATCGCTTCGTCAATATCGCGGGTGTATATTACATTTGTTTGGTCAGCTATACACGCGGCGTCTATTCCCATTGCATTTTCCAGCACAAGGCTGTGCAATATAGAAACATCCAGCTCCATAACCTCGCGGCAGATGGTGCTGTTCCTGCATACTTTTTCAAAATCTTTCAGCGTAAACAAATCAAAACGACCGCCGCTGTAAAATACAAATGCCTTCGCTCCGCTATTATATGACTCCTGTAGCAGTCTAAGTGCCTTTTCTTTCGGCAAATCAGCTGCTATATCAAAATATTCCGCGCTTTTTTCTCTGACCGCCTGTGCATTGAAGCTCTCTACATCATGCACTACGCGATGTGTCGGATACACGACAAGGCCGGGACTGTTTAAATCAACAAGCGTCATCATTACATAATCAGTGCCGCCGCCCGGCTGCGATCTGCCAAGCTCGCGCAATGTGTTTCGGTAATTTATCGCCGTTTCATATCTGTGATGCCCATCAGCAATGTACAGCCTGCGTTCTGCGAAATCAGCAGCTATCGACGATATTATGCTCTCATCTGATGTACGCCAGAGCCGGTGTGTAACGCCGCTGTCGTCGGTTATGCATACCTCCGGCGTTCTGGACGAAATTTTTTCTATATATTCATGCGTCGTATTCTTTTCATCTATGTATAATGAATAAATCTGGCTGAAATTGCAGCCGGTAGACATCATAAGATTAAATCTGTCAGCTTTGGCCTTTGGCAGCGTCTCCTCATGCGGCAAAATTATGCCCTTTGAAAACTCCTCAAGCTTTACAAGCGCTATTATGCCTTTAAAAGACATTGTACAGCCGTTATCCTCGAACTCCTCCTCATATATGTACAGGCTATCCTTATCGTCCTTTGCAAGTATGCCTTCGCCAAGCCATTCGTTTAGCGTCTCGCCGGCGGTCTTATATGGGTCTTCGCCTTCTCTTGGAAGCTCAAGCCTTATTATGTTATATTCATTGCATCTTAAATACTCTTTACGCTCGTCTTCGCTTATCACATCGTATGGGGGACACACAAGCGACGCCATATCCCCTGCCTTTTTAGTATATCTCAATCCTTTAAATGCTCTTATTTCAGCCATTGACATTTCCCCCTTATTTATTTAATTTTATATCCATACAACTCTCAAGTCAACGAAAACTTAATACGCAGTCTTTACAGGCATATAAATCCGCCGTAAATTCAATAAGGCTGATAAAGCTATGTTTTGACTTAACAGACTATATAATGTATAATAGCTTGTATGTGTTTTTTGTTCTTTACTCTTTTTCTTTTAGTTTAATCTTAATAAGCCATAGAGTAATATGGTAAAAATCTGTAAAATAAGCACAATATATTAAATATATTAAAGAAATGTTTACATCTCAATTTAAACTTTTTGTTATTATAATACTTGATTTATGCTGTGTTCAGGCTATTTACACATAAGCGCAGATGCTTTCTCATCTGATAATATAAAACTGAGGTGATATAAATGATAGAGGTTAACCACCTCGTCAAAAAATACG
>CAJFJP010000104.1 GCA_904384255.1 Candidatus Timburyella stercoris | reverse complement strand
CCAAATAATCAATCTTTATCTGTGCATCTTTCAAGTCCTCCGGCGTATAGTGCGATGTTAAAATAAGGTCATATCCTTTTGATATATAATCTTTAAGTTCTGCAACAATACTGTCCGCATGCGCTGCTCCCGCAACAATAGAGTGGGAGTCGTGGCCAAGCATATGAGTGTAAACTGCATTAATTTCAGGGATTGAAATATCAAAGGCTTCCGCTGTCCGTTTGATTACAAAATCAATGTCACCAATGGTTATTTTCTCCTCTTCAATTACATTGGTAATCTTATGAATTGAAGAATCAAAAATTTCTCCGAAAGCATTTGCAAAGCTTTCAATTAATTCCTTGCCGCCTCCACTTTCAGAATATATCATTGCATTTTGCGTTGAATATTTCGGTACTTTTGGCATAAAAGAGGCCCCTGCGCCATGGTAAGCAACAAGCATGCCTTCAACTTTTATATTTTTCAGATATTCGGTCAGTT
Source organism: Candidatus Timburyella stercoris (assembly GCA_904384255.1). Lineage (GTDB taxonomy): Bacteria > Bacillota > Clostridia > Oscillospirales > Acutalibacteraceae > Timburyella > Timburyella stercoris. Next base: position 5,668 of record CAJFJP010000104.1, on the reverse strand, counting down.
CTTCATTATTATCAAAAAAGCATGGTGACTCGATAATAACTGCTTTACCATTTTTCTCAAGGATAAAGACTTCATCGTCAATAAAGTCGTTAGTCTTATATGCATGTAACTTGACGTTTCCAAAATCGTAAATATTCATTTCGCCCTTTTTTAGATTTACAGTCGTGAATGTATTCTTGTTCATAAATATAGCCTCCTAAACATATTTTACTTTGAGATTTGAAGCGGCCGTTCTTTAAAGCTCTTGATTATAGTATATTTACATTAGTTTCTTTTGTAAAGTAAGCACAATATTGTGCTGTAGTTACCTTAAGGAAACAAATGTATATTTTAGGCTTTTTAATATTTAATAATATAAATTTTGGTGTTATTGATTTTAATGTAAAAATTGATTTAAAGGGAAATATATGATACAATTTGATACGAAGTTTCAAAAAGAAACTATTGAATGGAGGCTTTTGCTATGAGTGAATGGAAAGCGACAAAAGAACTTCCCGCCTGTCCGGTTGAAACTACATTAACTTTAATAGGCGATAAATGGAAAGTATTGATATTACGAGATTTACTCACCGGCACAAAGCGGTTTGGAGAACTAAAAAAATCTATAGGCAATGTATCACAAAAAGTATTGACTTCACAGCTCAGAGCGATGGAAGGAAGCGGTTTATTAACACGCACTGTATATGCTGAAGTCCCGCCTAGAGTTGAATATACTTTAACAGAATTAGGGCAAAGCCTTCGTCCAATTCTTGATGCGATGCAAAGCTGGGGTATAGGATATAAAGCTTTATTAAAATCATGAGGACCTGTTAATCCAACAATGCGAATTGATTCTATAGTCATCCTATTTGCGGTAAGCTATTCAATGCTAAACAAATTTTTCACTTACCTTGCAGTTCGTTAATAAGTTTCAATTTTATCGGCAGCCTGATATTGTTAAAAATCTTATGTCGGTACCCGTTGCGCTAATCTTCCTAAGCTAAAGCTTTTGTGTGATACCTGCTCCGGCAGATATCGCATTTTTTCTAAGCAATAATTAAAAGCAGGCATCTATTAACAGATGCCTGCTTTTAGTTTAAACGCTGTAAACAATCTTAATAGCTATATTTTAAATATTGCTGACAGCATAGTTTTGTAGAATTATTTTCTTATTGTATTTTATGCCAATTTATACTTTAACAATAAAAATATTCTCTATTAATTTATAAATAGTCATTTAGTCTAGCACATGCAATCTAGGTTTGATAGCCTACTTACTTTCTTTGTTATAAGCAACTGCTTCCGCTCTCTTTCAACCCGACTTTTGTAGCTTTTATGTTCAGCAATATTAAATTATTTTTATTTACAACATAAGAAACAACAGCTCTTTTATTTTATAATTACGCTTTATTTCTAATATAGCCTGACTTTTCAATGATTTTAAGCTATTTCAAACGCTTATATCAACAACTGAGGACACAATTTTTGAAAAATATATCCTTTAGACAAAGCTCTGTGCAGATACAAAGCCTATAAAATAAATCATTATACCAGCCTATACTTCTTTATCTACATCCGAATTTAACGTTTTCGCTTTGCGCCGTTTTACAACAACTATAGCCGTAGTAGTTCCAACAGCTATAACAAGCACCGCCGCACCGATTATAACAGCAAAAATTATTGCTTTCTTTTTTTCCTCCGGCCGTGTCGGAAGCTTAAAATCGTCGCTGAAAAGCCAATCATAAAGCGCTGTTTTGCTAAATGCAACAAAATTATCATTGTGTCCGCCGGTCGATGGCTCTGTCATAAATACGTTGGCATCTATGTCTGTCAGCTCCTTATACATAGTACGTGAATATTCAACATCTACTGTATCGTCGTTTGTGGCGTGAAATATCCATATAGGTATATCTTTTATGCTTTCTAAATCACCAGAAGCTAATCCCGCTGCTGCAACCGGCACGGCGGCGTCAAAATAGTCCGGGTAGCGTATGAGCATATCCCATAGTCCTGCTCCTCCCATCGAATAGCCTATAAGAACCTGGCGTTCGTCATCTATGTTATATTCGTATTCTACATATCTAAGTATATTCATGACTGTGATAATCTCGCTGCTATTCCATCCAAGAGTGGACTGCGGCACCACGACAATGCATGGATGTGCATCTATATATTCATCGCTTATCAATGTATCAAGAAGCTTGTTGTTAGTAATCTGCGAAATATTGTCAGCTCCCGACTCGCCAGCTCCGTGCAGGAAAACTATCAGCTGGTACGATTTTGAAGCGTCGTAATTCTTAGGTACATATAACCTATATGGCATGACTATATTTGTAAATTCATCGGAATAATACTCCGCTGTGCTGAGAGCAGCAAAACTTTCTCCAGATGCAGCCGATGCAAGCCCCAAAGAAGAAGCAAAGCTGAAAATCATTATTATACAAATCAGAAGAGAAATTACTTTTAATCCGCGTTTCATATACAGCCCTCCAAAGTCACTTTTTAACAATTATACCACAATAGCGGCAGCGTGCAGAAAAATAAGTCTATAAAGTCAAAAATTGTTAATTAAATCAAATTTGTAATAAATATTTATTAAAATTAACCAATTTAAACTCTAAATGCTGCTTACCACCACACATCCAAATATTGATAAATTAGCTGCCATATAAATCTTCGCTTTGCAGTTCGAAAATCAGTAAAGCCTTTGTATGGCTTAAATAGCCTTTCTATATTTTTATATGTTTAATTCCCTCTTTGTAATAAAATAAATAAAAGTTTCTATCTATACAACCACCGCCGACATTTTAGAGGTTTAAATATATAGAAACTTATTTATTATCATAAAAAAGCAGGCTTATAAAAGCCTGCCTAAAATATCAACACATCAAAACGGAATTAAATATGACTTTAAAATTAAGTTTTAAATCTAAATAGCGGAAATTCAGATATAATTTAACGGCGGAATTAAGGTAAAGCTTTAAATTCAAAGCTATGCCAAGCCATATATTTAGAAAATATACAATTTTTCTGCTAAAGACTTATAAAAGCTTGCTCTCACAATAGCCGCATTTGCCGTCAATTTCTATCTTTGGTAGATAATGCTCAAAATGGGTAATACATTTTAAATTTCCGCAGCACTTTTCAGTATTCGGTTGCGGACGTCTATCGAGCCTTTTGTCACCATTTTCAAGTATATGCAGTATAAGCGACATTCTCGCATAAAGGCCATATTCAGACTGCTTAAAGTACATTGCTCGCTCATCATCATCTACGTCATATGTTATCTCATCTACGCGCGGCAGCGGATGAAGCACTTTCATATCGCTTTTTGCCTTTTTCATCTTTTCACTGTCAAGTATGAATACTCCTTTTTGGCGATTGTAGTCCTCTTCGCTCTTAAACCGCTCGCGCTGTATTCGAGTCATATACAATACATCCAGTCCGCCTATTTCCGACTCCAGACTGGCTGCCTGTTTGTATTCGCAGCCATGCTTGTCCATAAACGACTTTATATAGTCCGGCACATTAAGCTCGGGAGTAGATATAAGTACAAATTTGTTGTTTTTAAATCTGCTCATTGTTTTTATAAGCGAATGCACGGTACGACCGTATTTTAAATCCCCGCAAAGACCTATTGTAAGTCCGTCAAGCCTGCCTTTCGTCTCAATTAGCGTAAATAAATCTGTAAGCGTCTGTGTAGGGTGCAGATGTCCGCCGTCACCCGCATTTATGACTGGTACGCGTGAAAACATGGCTGCTGCTTTGGCAGCTCCCTCCATATAGTGACGCATTGCTATAATATCAGCGTAATTGCTTACCATAGTTATAGTATCCTTAAGACTCTCACCCTTCGACACAGAGGAGTTCTGTGGATCATTAAAGCCTATTACCGAGCCGCCGAGTCTAAGCATAGCAGCCTCAAACGACATGCGAGTACGTGTGGACGGCTCATAAAACAGCGTCGCCATAACCTTAGCGTGGCAGCTGTCGGAATAATAACTCGGATTTCTCATAATGGCGCCCGCCATTGTGAGTATATTCATAATTTTTTCAGTCTCTACATTCTCTAAATCCACTAAATGCCTTAACTCCATAAACTCAGCCTCCTATATCTTTGATATTTTATCATTTTTCGATTATTTTAGCAATAATAATTATCGCCTATCAATATCAAAAAACTATTAAAATAATCGTAAGCTTTTTAAATAAAATCCTTTCTGATATATCATATACAAAAAATTTAGATAAAGAGCTATAGAAGGATATAAAACAACATTGACAGTAATTCCTTTGCACTACACCTACGCAATACACATAGAACACAGAATTACGCATGTTTTATATTATAAATTATTTATATTATTCATCATCTTGAATGTACTCTCTTTACTCTTTCTTCAGCTGACCAACTTTATTATAAAGCAAAGCTCAAATGTCATGATATATCCGTAATACAAAGCGTTTTACTTATAGATTGATTTTTTATTTTGAGTAAGACGGAAATATAATGCTCTGTAATCTTTTATAAAAAATTACTATTCCTGCTTTTTTAATTCGATGGTGTCTGACCAATTTTTTATATAAAAAGAGCGATGCAGATTATTCTGCATCGTTCTTTTAAAGAGCAAGCCGTTTCACTACTCCGACCTGAGTGCAACAACCGGATCCTTTCTCGCAGCAATTTTCGAGGGTATAAGTCCAGCAATAAGCGTGAGTGCCATGCTCAGCAGAACCAATACAACAGCGCCGACTATCGGCATCTGCGCGACATTGGCTATTCCGGTAATAGACTGAAGTATTGCATTTATAGGCAATGTCAGCAGCAGACTTACAAGTATGCCGAACATTCCCGCAGCAAAGCCTACTATAAGTGTCTCTGCGTTGAATACTCTTGATATATCCTTTTTGCTGGCGCCTATACTTTTTAATATTCCTATTTCTTTCGTACGCTCCAATACCGATACATAGGTTATAATACCTATCATAATCGACGACACCACAAGCGATATACCAACAAAGGCAATCAGCACATAGCTGATTGTATCAATAACAATACTTATTGATGACATCATAAGACCTACATAGTCAGTATATTTTATTGTATACTCCTCATTACCATCCGCCGTGATTTTGTCGTTATAGTCGGATATAAATTTTTCTATCTGTTCTTTAGAATCAAAATCGCGCGGATAAATATTTATACTGGACGGTGTATCTAAATCGACAACGCCGAGCTTTTCCAAGTTGCTTTCATATGTGGAGCTGGAAACCGGCGAATATGACTCGATCAGCTGCTCTCTTTCATCTTCCGGCAGTGTGGCAAGATATGCCTGTGTTTCCGGAGGAAGTGTTGAAATATCAACTTCTGAACCGGTTGTATTGGATGTGCTTTCTTCATCTGCAGCAAATTCTTTGCCGGTAAATACGTCTATATCCGGATTTTCTTTTTGCTCTTTCACTATTTCCGACTCGTTAACAGTATTTATTATATATTCGGTAAGCTCTTTAGTATAGCCGACCGAACCGGAAATTGACGTCATTTCAACGCCTTCTGCCGGACGTATTATGCCGACTATTTTTATTTCTTCAGCATTGTCCAGCACCGTTTTCATATATTCCTCCTCCTGACTCTTATCAGTCCATGTATTTCCGGATTTCTCATAATAGTCGGTGCTCAGCACAAGCT
>CAJFJP010000103.1 GCA_904384255.1 Candidatus Timburyella stercoris | reverse complement strand
TTTATATGGTGGGTGGCGGCTATGCTCGCCGTAGTGCTGATATATTTGATGTTTATTATACGTATTGGCGGTATATTTTTATTTGTTGCTTTAATCGGCGAGGTATTTGGCGCATATAAATTATCAAGCAAGTTTAATATAGAATATGAATATGCTCTTACCAACGGATATTTTGACGTGGATAAAATAATAGCCAAATCAAAGAGACAGAGGGTGCTTTCTACAACCTGTCGTGATTTTGAAACTTTTGGCAGATATGATGCAAAAGAGCATGTAAACAAGACTTATAAGACGCGAATTATGGCCTGTACAGAAAATGCCGAAGGCCAGTGGTATGCTACGGTAAATACCAAGGATACAGGTTATACTCTGGTAGTGTTTACACCTAATGAAAGAGTGCTTAATGCGCTTAAAAAATATGTGCCGAGGCAGGTAGCAGGCGATGCGTTTAGGGATTGATACAGTAGAGATAGACCGAATAGAAGAAAGCATAAAAAATAAGCGGTTTGTTGAGAGAGTATACTCAGCTGAAGAGATAAACGAGCTTAGCCGACGCAATTTTATAGCGCAATCGGCGGCGGCCTGCTTTGCGGCCAAGGAAGCGTTTTCAAAATCAATCGGCACAGGCATACGCGGATTTTCTCTGAATGAAGTTTCTCTTCTGCACGATGAACTTGGTGCGCCGTTTTTAAAATTTTCCGGTAAAGCCGCCGAAATATGCAGGGAAAAGGGATATCAATATTCGATAAGCATAACTCATACTGATAAATATGCCACGGCGGTAGTCGTGGCTTATTAATATTAATGTTGTGGTGATAAAATATGCGTTTTTTTGACAGTGATCAGGTTAGAAAAGCAGAACAAACGGCGTATGATATGGGAATGCCTCCGCTGCGGCTAATGGAAAATGCCGGCTCTGCGGCGGCGCGTATTATTCGTGAGAACTACGATGTGAGGAATAAACGCATAATAATTGTCTGCGGCAAGGGCAACAACGGCGGCGACGGATTTGTAGTAGCGCGAAAGCTAAAAGAATATGGCGCCGACACACGTATAGTTTTGGCCGGAGATTTGCCCGTGACCGATGAGGCGTCTGAAATGAGAATAAGGGCGAGGGACATAGGTATCCCAATAGTATCATACCGGACGGAGCCGACATCTGTCAGTGCGCTTATAAAGAGTGCGGATATTTTGGTAGATGCCATATTTGGTATAGGCTTTAAAGGTGCTGTACGCAAACCGACGGATGCGCTTATAAGATTTATGTGTGCTGTCGGCAAGCCTATAATTTCACTCGATATACCAAGCGGTGCAAACGCCGATACTGGTGCCGTTGAAGGCAACTGCATAAAAGCCGATATAACGGTTAGCTTCATAGCTCTTAAGCCGGCGCACGCCATTTCTCCGGCGGTCGATTACTGCGGCAGAATAATTACAGCGGATATCGGTATATACGACGAAGCGGTGAACAATATTGACACAAAGCTTTATTCAATAGACAGAGATGACATAAGCCGGCTTTTTAAAAAGCGCAGGAAAGACAGCCACAAAGGTGACTTCGGTACAGCGTTGGCAATATGCGGCGCGCGCGGCATGTCAGGTGCAGCGGTTATTGCCGCCTCTGCCGCGGTGAGATGCGGAGCCGGCATAGTAAAGTGCGCGGTGCCGGAAGAAATATGCGGGATAGTTGCCGGGTATATGCCGGAATATATGGTCTACCCAATGCCGCAGACCGAAAGTGGCGGACTTAGTATTACAGCCTATGATAAAATTATTGAGCTTGCGAATAAATGCGATGCCGTACTTATAGGCTGCGGCCTCGGCGGAGATGTGCAGACGGCCAATTTGGTAAAATCACTTCTTAAAAAGATAAATAAACCTATTGTTCTTGACGCTGATGGCATAAATGCCATAGCCGGCGACATAAGTATATTAAAGAAGATGTCGGCTCCGGCGGTTTTGACTCCGCACCCTGGCGAGATGGCACGGCTGTGCGGTGTCACATCAAAGGAGATACAAAGCAACAGGTTTAAGTATGCTAGGGAATTCGCACAGGAAAATGGCATAATTTTGCTGCTTAAAGGCGCAAATACCATAGTGGCGTGCGGAGATACGGCATATATAAACCTTACCGGCTCACCTGCAATGGCAACGGCTGGCAGCGGCGACATGCTCAGCGGTATGATACTTTCATTTATAACACAGGGAATGGGCATGGTAGACGCCGTAAGGGCGGCTGTATGCATGCACGGACTTGCCGGCGAGATGGCGGAGAAAAAATACTCCCAGCGCTTTGTAACTCCGAGTGATATGATAAACGAACTTGCGGAGCTGTTTTCTAAATTTGAAAACAGTTAGGTGATACATTTGAAACAGCGTCTCCTGATTATTTTGCCGCTTATTCTGCTTATAATAATGCCGGGCTGTTCAGTGGCCAAAACCAAAACCGAGGCGCCGAGCAGTATTATAAGTGGATTTTCCTGCGATATAACATTGAGTTACAGCGATATGTCAATATCGGCTCATATGACATGGCCGTCGGCCGGAGTATGCTGCATAGAGATAAAGGAGCCAGCCTCTCTTTCCGGCATGACACTTAATTGGTCTGGAGGCGAGTTTAGCTTGTCATACATGGGAATAGAAGTGCCGTTTAGCGAAGAGATATTGCCTAATGCCGGATTTGCTGAGGGAATAGTTAATTCGCTTGAGGCTGCCGTTCAGGAAACGGAGTTTGAGATAATTAAATCGGGAAATGAGTATATATACTCTGCCATTGGTAAATCCGGTGATTACAGTCTTTCGTTTGATGAAAACAGCGGAAATTTAACGGGCATAAGTGTGCCGTCAATAAATTTAGATGCAGTTATCTCAAATTTTGAGACTATGTAATGAACTGGTAGTAAAAATCATAATGGATTGTGACATATAAATGCTTTATGTCATATTAAGTATTTTATATAATCGTTAAACACACATACCGGCAAATTTTCGGCGTGTGTGTTTTATTGTTGTCTTAAGGCTTAACAAAATCACTGGTTGAACCAGTGGTAAATAGGAAAGCTTTGGCAGATATTATTTTGAAGAATTTGTATAGTTTAAAAAAAGAGGCAAATAAGAGCTGGCCCTTAAAAGAAACTCTAAAGTTTCTGCGAAAGGCCTCTCACTTGCAGCAATAGACTGGAAAGTGAAAATAACTGATTTACTAGTATCTAAGCAAGCAATAAAGTGATAGTCCTTCAGTACCTCCTTACAGGTATCAACAGGTATTGACACCTCTGAGATCTGAAAAAAGTCACTAGTTTACTAGTGACTTTAATTTTTACAGCAACAAATTTTGGAGTATCCATATATTATGAGAAAAGAAAAGTTTATATTTCAATGTGAAAAGGAGATATAGAAAAATTTTATTTGCTGAATTAAGAATAATCTTGGCTATATATTATAGAAAATACAAAAAGATACGGATCTAAATAGAAATTGCCAAAAGCAGTACTGATAAGGATATTGTCAAAAATACAACCAGCTTAATACAATGTTATTGACGGACATCCCTAAAATCATGGAGGCTAGACATATTTTGCTCCCAATAATGTTTAGCTTTGAGTCTGTCTGGTAAAAATATATATGCGGACATTACCGACAATAGAAAAAAGCGGAGCGTGAAGTAAGTGACAATAAAAAGAGGGGATATATACTATGCAGATTTGAGCCCGGTAGTAGGCTCGGAGCAAGGCGGCATCCGTCCGGTGCTGATTGTTCAAAATGATATTGGAAACAAATACAGTCCCACGGTGATTGCCGCGGCAATAACAAGCCAGAAGGATAAGAGTAATCTTCCGACTCATATAAAAGTGAACGCCGAAAACTGCGGGCTGGCAAAAGATTCTATAGTTCTTCTCGAACAGGTACGGACTATAGATAAAAGAAGGTTAAAAGAAAGAATGGGCAGGCTTGATGAGTCGTCCATGACGGCGGTTAACGATGCAATAACAGTGAGCTTTGGCTTGCCATCTGCACAGGATAACACCGTCGGCGGGGCTACATAAGCTTTGCCTGTGCAAATAAAGATAATTTTGCAGGCTGTATGTTTACAACAGCCTGCTTTTTATTGTATTAGTCAGCAGAGTGCGTTATGACAATCACAAAATAGCAATCTGTTCCATATTAATCTGCTTTTTTATATTGGAAGGCTCTTCAGAAATTGAATTAGACATTAAATATTTCTCCCTTATAAATATTTATGAATATTTTTTCGTTATATAATTTTTTTATACATTATAAAGTACTTACTTTTATACAATAATTTGGTTATACTATAGTCATAATAACTATATATACGGGATATTGTTAATGTTAATTTTATAACAATTAATGTTGACGAAACATGGAAAGTCGTATATAATATTGTTAAGTAATTAACGAATTGGAGGAAATGCCGATGCCAGCAAAAGAAAATAAAGAAGCTGTACAGGTTGACGTCAAAGCGATGATAGATGGTCTTGTGGCCAATGCTCAAAAGGCGTTGGAGGAATACATGGCTCTCTCTCAGGAGCAGGTAGACGAAATTGTTCATGCCATGGCGCTTGCCGGACTTGACAATCATTGTTATCTTGCACACCTTGCTATTGACGAAACCGACAGAGGTGTTTATGAGGATAAAATAATAAAGAATATATTCGCGACCGAATATATTTGGCACTCGATTAAGTACGAAAAGACGGTAGGAGTAGTAACTGAAAACGATATGGAGGGCTATGTTGAAGTAGCTGAGCCGGTAGGCGTTGTCTGCGGCGTTACACCTGTTACAAACCCGACGTCTACAACCATGTTTAAGTCTCTTATATGCGCAAAAACCCGCAATCCTATAATATTTGGTTTCCATCCGTCGGCACAGAAGTGCTCGGTTGAAGCAGCGAAGATACTCAGAGATGCAGCTGTTAAACATGGTGCGCCTGAGCATTGCATACAGTGGATAGAATATCCTTCGATTGAGGCAACAAATGCACTTATGAATCATGATGGAGTATCAATGATACTTGCTACAGGCGGCCCTGGAATGGTTAAGGCGGCATACAGCGCCGGCAAGCCGGCACTTGGCGTTGGCGCCGGAAACGTTCCGTGTTATATTGAAAAATCAGTTGACGTTGAGCGCGCCTGTACAGATCTTATCATGTCAAAGACGTTTGACAACGGCATGATATGTGCATCGGAACAGGCGGTAATAGTAGATAAGGAAATACAGAAGCCGTTTGAAAAGTTTATGAAGGAAAATGGATGCTACTTCTTGAATGAAAAAGAGATAAAGCAGCTTTCCGATTATGCTATAAATTCTGAAAAGGGCGCTGTCAACCCGGCAATAGTTGGTAAAAAGCCAAGCTGGATAGCCGCCAATGCAGGAATTAAGGTGCCAGATGATACTAAGATACTTATAGCCCGTTTGCCGGATGTTGGACCTGAATATCCGCTTTCAAGAGAAAAGCTTTCCCCGATTTTGGCGTACTATGTGGTTGACGGTCCGGAAGAGGGCTTCGACAAGGCTGAAAAGATGCTTCAGCTCGGTGGTCTTGGTCACTCGGCCGTTATACACAGCAACAATGAGGAAATAATCCGCGAGTACGGCGAAAGAATGCGCGCCGGTCGTATAATAGCCAATTCTCCGTCCTCACAGGGCGCTATAGGCGATATATATAATACAAATACCCCATCGCTGACCCTAGGCTGCGGTTCATACGGACGCAACTCTACAACATCAAATGTTTCGTCGGTAAATCTTATAAACAAAAAGCGTCTTGCCAAGAGGAGGGTAAATATGCAGTGGTTTAAGGTTCCGCCAAAAATATATTTTGAGGAGGATTCCGTACAGTATCTGCAGAAGATGAAGGACATTTCCAGAGCTTTCATAGTGACCGATCCGACAATGGTAAAGCTTGGTTATGTAGAAAAGGTGCTGTATTATCTGCGCAAGCGCGAACAGTACTGCCACGCAGAGATTTATTCAGACGTTGAACCGGATCCGGATGTAGAGACAATCATGCGCGGCGTTCAGGCTATGAACAGCTTCCAGCCTGATGTTATAATAGCGCTGGGCGGCGGTTCTGCAATAGACGCTGCAAAGGGTATGTGGCTGTTCTACGAGCATCCCGATACCTCTTTTGACGGACTCAGGCTTAAGTTTATGGATATACGCAAGCGCGCCTTCTCATTC
>CAJFJP010000102.1 GCA_904384255.1 Candidatus Timburyella stercoris | reverse complement strand
TCTCATCTGTTCCTGTTTTTGAATTAATGCCGGCGGTAATTCCCGTTTCATGGTGTGGGTTCCTCCTTCCGCATTTTTTGAATGATTTGCTGGAACCGATCCGCAATCTCTGAAAAAATAGCTTCCATTATGCTGTAGTCCTTGAATTTTTCCGCCTTATTCCTCCAAGCCTTTGCCGGCTCCTCAAAATAGGGGAGCTGTTCTTTTTCGGGGATAAAATGGACGCACTCCAGGCAGTTCCACATATCGCTTCGGCAGTGGGTGATATCTGCACAAATACCGCCGGGCACTCGGTGGGCACGCAAATTCGCCAAAAGTCGCGCCTCGGTAATCGCATCCATATTCAAAATCCTGCCGCTGAACAGCAGATGGGAGCAACTCTTTTCGGTTTTTTCACAAAAATATTCCCGTGGTTCGGACAAGGTTTCCGGGAACAAATCCAGATGGGCATAGGAGGCATAAATCATCGCACTGCCGTGATGGGCGGTCATTTCAGCGATCTGTGCAAGCGTAAAGCCTGCACGGAGCCGGTCTGTGATGCCGTTGTGCCGGAATTGATGCGTGGTAACTGTATATATTTCACCACTTTCATCACGGATGTCAAACTCCCGGCATATTTTCTGAAAGCTGTCTCTTACCTGTACATAAGTGAGCGGCCCATATACATCCTTATAGCATATCTTCCCATTCCGATAGCACATACTTTGACGGCGGGTGAATAGCGCCCCTTTCTTGTCAGATGGAAGGAACTCCTGATAGGAATGGGCTGCTTTCTGCTGTTCCCGAATAAGCGCCAGGAGATATCCGCCCATTCCTTCGTCGTGAATATGGATGATCCGTAAAAGAGGTTCTTTGTAACCTCCGTTTTGTTTCCAGGTAGGAATTGTTAAACAATAATGTCCATCAAACGGTTTCAGGCAATCAATTTCCATACCGAGAATTTCGCTGATTCTGGATGGGATTAAGCGCAGCAGCCAGTAGACCGTCCGAATGGGCAACGGGACGGTTTCCTTCATAAAAACCATATCCAGCTGCCTTACTACAAAGTCTGGGATGTACTTGTAGTCCAGCCTTTCGCCGGCTGTATAGGGGTTTTTGTATAATGGATTGCGGAAGGAAATACCGTCATATCCATTCATGATATGCAGAAAATTTTCGGCTGCCGCCCATATGGTATAGCGGGTGTTTTCGGTATAGCTTTTATTGTCAAGAAAGCTCTTAAAGTCTGATGCGGTCACATAATCGATATCGGAAAGCGGCGCACCGTTGAGGAATTGAAATAATATCGCAATATTTCGAACACGGCAGCTTATCGTGTAAACGCCTACTCCGTTATTTAAGCGGATCAACGCATAGTATTTGACCATGTCTCTATATATTTGGGGAATCTGTCGGAAACTGATATTGACATGCTTTTTGTTATGAGAACGGTTTTTCAGATGCTTTTCACAATACCAGCAGTCGTCCTCAAACGATATACTGTCTGATAAGGAGCAAAGGAAGTCCCGGTATCGCCGTTTTTCATAGTCCTGATACCGCTCATCCGTTTTGAAACTGGTTATCGCCATATTTCACCTCTCACTTTCCAGAATGGTTTGGGTCATTTCCCGATAGGCGTCCAGCAAATGCTTTTCCTGCCGATATTCCATAAAATCCTCATAATCGCGGATGCCTTCTGCCCGATAGGTTTCCAGTAGAGCTTGTACTGTCTGCTTCTGAGAATCGAGCAGTCCATACCAATAGGGCAGGCCCCAGAATGGTCAGTACTTGCTGACCCCTCTGGAGGTACTGAAAATTATTATCGCATCGCTTACACTTCTGATGGTAAACCTGTTCTTTTGTATTACATGGCATTTTGCAAAGGGAATACTTTCGGCGAAAATTCCTGCGTTCCTTTCAGAAGCTCCGTACCTTTCTTCTTTGAAGTGAGAAACGATATTTTACTTTTTTCTTTTGCCAAGGCTTTTTTGCATACTACCGGCAGAACTGCTGGTATGCCGAAAACAACAATAAAGGAATCTAAAAGCATAAAGCTTTTAGATTCCTTTGTAAAGACTGTGCGAAAAATAATATACAAAAATTTTGAAGCAGACTTTATGTCCTCTTTACTTGCTCATCATTTATGCAAAAGTGGCGCATAAAGTTTGTGCTCCTCTGCCTAAGTGCTCACCGGCTATACTTATTGGAATTGCTGCCAACTTTTCGCTGATCTAATTCTAAATTTTGCGTCACACAATGTTTTTAAGGAACGAATTAAGCACGTTCCTTTTTTTATTTCAATATATTTGTCATCTATAGCGTCTTACAAGGCCATATGCTCTTCGATAACTATATAAATTTTATTTAGTAATTCCGTTTACAACAAACCATTTTTCGCTCGGTTCAGAAAATTTTATGACAATAATTTTATCACTGCTTTTTATGCTGTCAGTAGCCGGCCAGCATGGCATATCCTTTGACATATAGTACCCGACAGTTCTTAAATCGTTTGCTGGATTTATTGTATTATATCCTTCAGCTTTTAAAAAGTCATGTATACGCTTGTTGTTGCCATCGTCCCAGCTAAAAAACGAACTGCTCTGTACATATTTATCTCTTGCCGTTACTTTGCTGATTTGTCCAACGAAAAGTATAGGCTTATTCTCATAATCTATGTTTTTTTCTTCAAGCATCATTATAATTTCCTCCGAAAAAGCTTTGTCCTCCTCATAGCTTAAATAATTGCCAAAAAACAGCCAATTCATACTTCCAGCATTAACAAAAAGGACAATCCCTACAACAATACACGACAAAACTTTATTCCGTTTGCATTTAAATGAAAAATTTATAAATATCAAAAGTTCCAAAGCAAGGGCGAGTGAAAGCGATAAAAGTATGCGTCCCAAAAAGCGCCAGTTGAGCAGTGCAAAATTCATTAAAAATGGAGATATAAAAAACAAAAACATAGAAACGCCCAGCCACAATCGATTAAGCGCGCCTTTCCGGCTTTTTATTAATTTGGCAGAAACAACTATAAAGGCCGCCTCAATAATTATAATCGCCGCACCGCCTATTGCTCCGTATCCTATAATAACTTTGGCGGCGCCCAAAAGTGTATACAGCATGTTTTCCCCTATATTGCCCGACCAACCGACATATCCGCCTGAATAAGCCGCACCGCTTAGCGAAAATATATTATTTAATAATACATTCATTGCAAAATATCCTAGTATAAATACTATAAAAATTATAAATGCGTGCAGAACATTTTTTATTAGCTCTTTTTTATGATATTCGCACTTAAGCTGAGCCATAACCAGATACGCCGCAACTGCCGTGATATATACCGACGCAAATGCTTGAAAAAATGAAACTGATGCAAAGCCAAGCGCTATGCTTAGAAAAAAGTATCTCTTCTTTTTCTTTGCAAAATATATTAAAGTGCATAAAAATCCGGCAGATATGGTAAGCATTGCAAGCGACTGCTGAAAATTAAACATTGAAAAGGACAAAAAGTCTCCGTTCACAAACGGCACCGCAGGAAAAACCGACAAAAATGCAAAAATTGAAAATTTATTAAAATCTCCATTTACCATATAAAATGAAAAAGCAAAAACAATTCCTGCAGAAAAATATATAAGCACGGCAAGTATATCCCACAGTACTGGTACATATCTGCCGAGCGGAGAAAAAATACGGTCGAAAAAATACAGGCCAAATCGTCCTTGGTTTACCCATATGTTTTTTATTAGCTGTGTATCTGTATTTTTTATCCATGTCTCTTCATCTATCTGCAAAGTATAATGCGTCAGCATAAAGCTATAACACAGCAGCACAAAGAGAAGCGCCGCCAAAATCGCCGCCTTATATTTTTTTAAAAATATAACGAAAGGAGACAATTTACTCAAAAGCATCACCACTGTTTGCTAAAGATCTAATTACAAAATTTGAGCCGCATATTGCAAAAGGCTTCACCAATGTCAAATAAAAGAAGACTTAAAAGGTGCTCTGCAAAATTTGTTGGCGATTATAATTTTTTATTTTATTATATCAAGCACCTTTTAAGTCAACAATTAGTATAACATAAATTTACAAAAATGTAAAATATATTCACTAACTATAAACGGAATTTAAAATTCTGTATGCATAATTATTTAACAAAAATCCGTCTATATTTGTATTTTTATAAACTTCTTGACAGTTTATGACACTATTAGCTACAATAATAGCAATAATATTATTTTACTTTTATTAATATTTTTTAACATGACCTGCAGCACATCAGCTTTTATATCCCTGAGGATGCATAGCAAAACTGAAATTAAGGTGAGTTTTAAGATGTGGTCATCAAAGAGAAATGAAATAATAATAAGGAATATTATAATTATTATATTGCTTATTCCACTTGCAGTATTAATCTATAACATTTTGGTGCAAATCTTTTCTCGCATGGCAGAAGAACTGACATTGTCTTACACGGCTGATGCTCCAATATATTGGACGGTATGCAAAGGAATTTTAAACGGCTTTAAGCCGTATCAGGATTTTTATGAAACCAAGCCGCCCGGAATTTTTTTGATTTCTGCGCTGTCATTTGCCATTACCGGCGACAGCTTTGTTACAAATATTTTTTGCTTTATAAGTCTTATTATAATTGGTCTTTCACCTGCTGCTTTCGTAATATTGTATCATAGTAAAAATAAGTGCAAAAACATGCCATATATTCTACTTTCTGTTTTTTCGGCTTTGCTTTTCGGTATAATTTTAATGCTGTATGTTCAAAAGCGAAGCGGTGCGGCACAGGTTGAGAGCTTTGGCGCAGCTGCCGCCATAGTATATATACTGCTCATATCGTTTATTGACGGCAAAAATACATCTTATAAATCTCCGCTTATTTGGATTTCAGCTCTGTTTCTAATGCTCAGCGTTATGATGAAAGAGCCGTTCTTGCTTGTATGCATTGCATGTGCTCTGCTTTTTATAAATTCAATAAAAGACTTAATAAAAAAGCTTATACTTCCGCTTATCGCCGGCGGCGGAGCCGGAATTATACTTATGCTTGCAACGGGGACCTTTATCCCTTATCTTAAGTATTACCTGCCGAATATGCTTGGCAGCCATGTGTCGCGCTATGGCTCCCCCATTGCTCGCGGTTTTAATTTTAAAGTTATATTTAATGATTTGGGTAAATTTTCCGCATGTATTCAGGCACTTATAATTCTTCTTGTTGTTGGCGTAGTCATTCTGACGATATATCGCCAATACAGGCGGGATGAAACTTCATTGGCGGCTATAGCCGAACGTATATATCACATTTTAAAGCTATTTGTTATATTTTATCTCACAGCATTTGCCGTCGGACTTGGCGGTCAATATTATAATCATCACTTTGTTTTTGCAGTACCGATATATTTTGCTCTTTTTTGTGTATTTATAGCAGACTTTAATAGGCTTGCAAAGTCCGACTCCGGCAAATATAAAGTTGGTGCTGTATGCTTTTTTACAGCTGTGGCTATAATATCAAGCGCTGCATCAGCAATGCTGCCGAAATATGAATACGACAAGCAGAAAGTTGACAACAGCTTAGTCTCCATGCATCAGGATGCTGCCTATGTCGATCAAGTATTAGACACATTGGGAGAAGAACGTTATCAGTATTTTGGATTTAATGGGAATGTTTTCTACTGTTTTACCACGCATCTTCCACAGGGACCAGTGTTTTTTCAGGATCCTTACAATTTTTCATTCGAAGATAACTGGTTTAGCCAAAATTTGATAAACCAGCTTAATAATTGCAATGTTGTTATAGTCCAAAAAATTAACGTTGGCGTCCTCAACGACTATGTTAAAAATTATTTGGAGGAAAATTTCACTACAACTCCGCCTGAAAATGTGACTAATATTAGTTTGCCTAAAAATTTTAATTATAAAATCTACTTTAGAAAATAAAAATCCGTTTTTAGATATTTCCAACAGCATAGCTGATCGAATGATTTAAACTCTCTAAGCATTATAAGCGCTGCACTTGAGTAATAAGACAAGCTATAGTGTTAAAATGCAATATTGTAAGAGCTACAAATAAAGATATAATATTGATGAATGTGATATTTTGCATATTTGCATTTTACCTTCAACGGAATTGGAATATGAATCAGGAAGTACAATATATGCTTCAAATATAGCTGAACGATTTGTCGATTTTGAGCGATTTAAAAAGAAATACGACATCGACTTTGAGTTTCATGCGCACGTTTTACGGCATATCTTTGCGACGATTATAGCCGAACAGAAGACCCA
>CAJFJP010000101.1 GCA_904384255.1 Candidatus Timburyella stercoris | reverse complement strand
GTCTAAAATGTTGTATGCTTCCGCTTAATCTGTTACTATTTGTTTAAAAATATACTTATGGAGGGTGTTTACATGAAACGAATAGCATTGTTTGCGGCTATATTTGTTTTATTGGCTTCAATGGTGACATCGTGCGGCAACTCCAAAAAAGCAGAACAATTAAGCAGTAGTTCAGTCACTTCATCAAAGGTAGATAATTATCAAGAAAGTAGTAATTCAGTCGTTCAATCTAATAGCAACACTTTAAGTTCAAGCCAGGCTTCGGATCAGGAGATTGAATTTGGCTGGAATACAAGCACATCTACTACTGAAGAAGGGACAAGTGCTCGTGTAGATGAAGTGACTTTAAAAGGAATACGCGATGCTAAACAAGTATCAAATGACAATGCAGAGCCCTTATTAGATGAAGCATTTGAATATTTAAAAGCGCACGTAAACAACTATTACGAAAGCAATGAAGTAATGGAAAAATCAATGTATTATGGTTCTTTTATTTATAAATACATAGAAGAAAATTCCGGGGCAAAAGACATTGCTGATTTAGATAATAAAACTAAAGCAGAATATGAAGTTGGATGGAATACTGTTAAAGCAATAAAATATGTATATAGAGGTGTTGATAAAATAGAAGATGAATGCACTCAAAATGCCTTAAAAGATGTAAAAGAAAATTTAGAAAAACTAAATTAATCAACTTACTTTCAAAAGAAGAATATGAAAGCGCAAATACTGTTGTGAAAGTTAATGTTGTAAAATAACTATTTTTCGGAGATGCATTATGAAGAAAAAAATTACAATCATATTAATGCTACTGCTTGTAATGTTAATTGGTACATCATGCTTTCGCTGTGTAAGTCAAGAAGAATTTTATGCTTATACAAGTTCTTCCAGATCCTCATCGTCCTCTTATTATTCAAGACGTCCAACTTCATCAACAAATGCCAGCAGTTCCTCTAAAGAGCAAACGTCTCACGTAACTTCAAACTCAAGCGTCGCTGCTTCATCATCTTCGAAACATAACTCTTCATCCTCAAGACGCGTATCATCTGTTATTTCTAATAAAACAAAAGCTGTTGATAAAGCAAAATCTTATTTAAGATTTACAGAATTTTCTCGTGAGGGTTTAATTAGCCAATTAGAACATGATGGCTTTACACATGAAGAGGCCGTATACGGTACAGATAATTGCGGAGCTGATTGGAACGAACAAGCCTTAAAATCTGCTAAATCATATATCAGCCATTCAGATTTTTCTAAAGAAGGATTGATAGGACAATTAGAATATGAAGAATTTACTCATGAGCAAGCAGTATATGGCGCAGAAAACTGTGGTGCTGATTGGAACGAACAAGCTTTAAAAACTGCAAAGTCTTATTTAAGGCATTCTTCATTCTCTATGTTAGGATTAATAGGGCAATTAGAGTTTGAAGAGTTTACACATGAGCAAGCTGTATATGCTGTTAATAATTGTGGTGCCGACTGGAATGAACAAGCGGCTAAAACAGCTGCATCTTATTTAAGGCACTCCGAATACACACGGGAAGAACTGATACGTCAATTGGAATTTGAAGAATTTACCCACGAACAAGCTGTATATGGTGTAGAAGCCAACGGCTTATAATCTAATCATGTTCGCCATTCCTAAGTGAAAGGCCTTTTATAATGATGTTTTAAACTATCCATGAAATGATTTCTAAAATAATGATTAATAAATAAATACTACATAAGATTACAAGCAGACGATTGTTCCTTTTATACTCTTTTCTTAGTTCTTCGAGTTCCCTTAAATAGTCCTCTTTATTTTCGTATATGTATGTTATAATTTTCATGCTATAATCCTTTTCGCCCTCCCAGAGCGGAGGGCTTTTTTATCTAATCGGTAGCAAATAGAAATTCAAAAGATTTATTAAAGTAAGTACAATATGCTTTACATTCGTTAGGCCAAAATCTGCCGCTTTTCATTTTCTGACTAAAGGTATTGCGACTAACCCCTATTATTTTTCCCATCTCTTCATCGGTGAGATGGTAATATGCTTTTTGTCCTAAAAGATTAGCGTACATATTATTCTTCCTTTTCTTTTTATTTTGGCGTATCGCCAACCTATGGTCTTATTATATTCGCGATATGCCAATATGTCAAGCGGTTTTTTAAAAAAACTTGACGAAACGCCAATATTGTGATAGTATGCAAGAAAAAGGAGGCGATATTATGAATTTTGCCGAAAGGTTAAGACAAGCGAGAATTAAACGAGGTTACACTCAACAGCAAATTGCTGATAAAATGGGGATAACCAATAGTACTTATTGCGGATACGAAACAGGAAAAAGGCAACCGGATGTAGCCAAAATTAAACAGTTGGCTAATATATTAAATGTTTCTGGAGATGAATTGCTCGGTACCGAATTTATAAACGATAAAATAGAACTGTTGCCACGCGAACAATCTCATATAAAAAAATACCGCCAGCTTAATGCTGACGGACAGAGCAAGGTCGATGAATATACAACAGATTTAGTTGATAGTGGTAAATACGCAGCAGTAGAACAGCCTGTTATTGATATCGAATACACAGAAATGCCGGTATATAATGAGCCTGCAGCCGCCGGTATAGGCAATTATTTGCAGGACAGCACATATGAGATGATGAGCTTTCCGGCCGACAGCATTCCCGCTGGTACAGATTTTGGAATACGTATATCGGGTGACAGTATGGAGCCGATAATAAAAGACGGGAGTATTATATGGGTTAAGCAGCAAATAGAAATAGAAAACGGTGAGGTTGGCATATTCGTGCTTAACAATGACGCATATTGCAAGAGACTGCACATAGACTATGACAAAAAGATTGTTGAGCTAATATCCGACAATACAAACTATAAGCCTATCGTTATAAAGACAATTGACAGCCTTAGGACAGTCGGTAAAGTCTTATTTAATAAAGTAAGGTGATTTTATGGCCAAACGATACAGGTCTACATTTTATTACAGCGGTAAAAGATATGAGGCGACATCTTCAAAATCGCAGCGTGAAGCTGACCAAAAAGCAGCAATCATGCGTGATAAGTTAGAGCGCGGAGAGGTTGGTATATCGGCCAACATGAGCGTTGAGCGCTGGATTGGTGAATGGCTCGAAATATATAAGAGGCCTGTTGTAGGCGATGGTCAATATAATAATTACGTCTCGATGATAAAAAATGTAATAAATCCAAGCATAGGCAATTTACAATTAAAGTCCGTTACAGATGTACACCTGCAAAAAATATTAAACAGCAGAGTGGGGAAGAGCAAATCGTATTTATCAAAGCTGAGAATAACTTTACAGTCAGCTTTTAAGCAAGCATATTATTCCGGCTTAATACAACGCAATCCAGCCGAAAATTTGCAAATTCCAGCATCAACTAACGGAACTCACCGCAGTATAACTGACTATGAAAGGGAAAAAATTCTTGATTTAGCTGAAAAGCATTATGCCGGGTTATGGATAAAAACGCTGTTGTATACGGGTATGCGACCGGCAGAAACCCGTGCTTTAGATTGGCGCCATATTGATTTTGATAAAAAAATAATACATGTACAAAATTCTATGAAAGCCGGGACAAAGGTTATAGGTGCCCCTAAAAGCGCCGCGGGAATAAGAGATATCCCTATTAATGACAAATTATTTGCGGATCTTAAAGTTGTGCAAGGAGAGCCGTACGAGCCTGTATTTAAACAGCCTACAACAGGTACGCGGCACACGAACCAAAGCATGCGCTGTTTATGGCGCAATTTTAAAAGGCAGCTTGATATATCGATGGGAGCAAAGCTATACCGTAATAAAATAGTATTAAGTGCAGTAGCGAGTGACCTTGTGCCGTATTGTTTGCGGCATACATTTTGTACCGATTTGCAGGACGCTGGTGTTCCTATAAATGTAGCAAAATATTTAATGGGACACTCCGACATATCGCTTACGGCGAAGATATACACACATACTACTGACAAAGCTATACAGGAAGCGGCTAAAAAAATAAACGCGGTTTAGTGGAATTTATGGTGGAAATATTACCATGAGCCCGCTTAAATTAAAGATTTTTAATAGCTTCCCAAGCTGGTAGCGTGGGTTCGATTCCCATCATCCGCTCCACCAGGCTGAGCCTGGACGCAGTTCGCGTTCCGGGCTTAGTTTTTTTATTTTACCTTTTCACTCGCGTTTTCAGTGGACATCTATTTTGTCAACGCTTCCCACCAGACTGATCCTGGACGCAATCCATATACCAGGTTCGTTTTTTCTTTACCATTTTCACTCGCGTTTGTAATTGGCATCTATTTTATCAAAATTTTTCACCGAGCTGAGCTTGGACTTAAGCCCTCGTTTAGACTCAGCTTTTGTTTTGATTTTTCATTTGTATTTAGGACAGGAGTCCCTTTTATCAACATTTCTCCGATTTAAAATTAAATATTTTAATAAGTGTCATATAGATATCTCGCCGCATAGTATATAGCGGAAGAGGATGTCCCTCTTCCAATATTATTCGGAGGAACAAAATTATGGGGCTTACAAGCTCAAATAAACAAATAAGTACAAGCAGCATCGACTGCGATGGATCGCTGAAAGTTACACTGGCGATTTCGGCTACGCCGGACATTACGTCAAATCCTACTGATATTGTCCTTGTCCTTGATCGTTCAGGCAGTATGCAGGGAAGCCCGCTAGCTAACATGAAAGCCGGCGCTAAAGCTTTCATAGACATTATCGATGAGTCAACCGACGGCACACCGGATGGTAATATCGGCTCCGGAAGCCGGATAGGAATAGTAAGCTTTTCCGACTCAGCGACTGTAGACGCACAGCTCATTACCTCGGTAGCAACTCTTAAATCCGCAATTGACGGTATAACAGCAAGCGGTTCTACCAATCATGGCGACGCTTTTGCAAAAGCCAATCAACTGTTTGATCCGCTTTCATCAAATGCAAGAGTTTTAGTAATGTTTACCGATGGAAAAACAACGTCGGGGCCCCCTCCGACACCGATTGCCAATGCCGTAAAAGCTTCTGGGGTAATTATTTACTGTATTGGACTTATTGGCTCGGACGGTATAGATGTATCAATTCTTAACGATTGGGCGACGGCTCCTGCCGCATCGCATGTTTCTGTTACACCAGATGACTCAGAATTAGAAGAATTGTTCAAGGACCTTGCTGCCAATATATCAAAAACGGGCGCAACAAATATCGTGATTGATGAAGTGGTTAATTCCGATTTTACAATTACAAGTGTAAGTCAGCCGACAGTAGGAGATGTTACGAAAGTTAATTCAACTACACTGCAGTGGAAGATTGACGCACTTGGCGTTTCTTCAAACGAAGGAGCTACTTTAGAATTTTTCGTTAAGCATACGGCGAAGACCTCGGGAGAAAAGTTAGTAAATCAGTCCATCACTTATACTGATAACGAAGGAAACGTAGCGGTATTTCCAACTCCTTCTGTGACGGTAGAGTGCAGTATTGTGGTAAATCCCGAGCCATGCCCGACGCCAGTTGATTTCTCTGTTGAAGGGTGCAATGATTCTGTGGTAGTAGACATGGGAAACACTTATCTTGAATCTCTTGGACGCATTATTCAGGCTGATGTAAGAATAAAAAATGTCTGCCCTGGCAAGCGAGTAGCTTTGGCGGCAATTCTTACAGAAGTTGATTCAGACGGAATGGAATATCAGCGTGGGATGAAAGCTATGACAATTCCTGCGCATGATTATCCGGACTGCCGCGACGTTTTAGTAAAATGCATTAAATTTGTGCTTCCTGAGGATTTAGATGAGTCAGGCGAGTCGGCAAATTCAATGTGTAAAACAAGAAACTTTAAAATGCGATTTATAGCGCACAACATCGATACAGATTATAGATGCTGTGAATCTGTAATAACTCTTTAATAAATTTTTATATTTATTAGCAATGGGCCCGGGCACGCTTCGTGTTCCGGGCTCAACTTTTTATTTTGCTGTTTAGCTCGCGCTGATAGTTGTGTATCTTTTTTACTAGTGCTTTCTTGTTATATTAGCCGCCCTTAGAGTGGATGAGAGAAAGAATCAGAGAAAAGAATAAAAGTGAAAGAGAGTTGTAAAGATAAAAGTATGGTATGACAAGTGGAGAAAAATATTAAAAGGAGTATATTGAAACATCAAAATACAATAAAAGCTTATCACCTACTGTAAGGACAAATATTGTATAGCAATGTAAACAAATCAGGATTATGGATTTATGAAAAGGTAAAATAATGTTTTATAAAGTCAGTCTTATAGTGAAGTGAATAATTAAGATAAGCTGCCGGTTGAAACCGATATGCTGAAAATATACTGCGGCGGCGATT
>CAJFJP010000100.1 GCA_904384255.1 Candidatus Timburyella stercoris | reverse complement strand
TTGAAGGAAAGTATTGTATAATTATCCAAAAAAGGAAAATAGAATATATTTTTTATTTTTATGTAAAATCTGATAAAATAAATATTTTCTTTATATAAAAATATGAGGTATCTGCTTTCGTTTTCTCAATAATCTTTTACGATAATGAACATTGTTTGATTTTCGCATATGCATTGTCGATATTTATTGTATTCTGTAAAAAATAATTGCAGTGTTTTGAATTACTCGGTACATTGAAAGTACCCTTAAAAAACGGCATCCGCTCGGCTCTTACGCATCAGCATAGTATCCCGCTGCGTAGTGCGTTTATGAAAATCGGCACAAGCTAATTACAGCTAAGCAAAGCAGATGTCATTATTTTACTGTTGGCAGCTATTTAATGAGCTAAATTTTGGTTGTCTTCCCTTTATTTGAGGCGCCATGGTGCAAAGCGGGAATTTTTAAATATAATCTGATGTGGAGTAAAAAATTTAGATTTCACAAAATAAAGGAGAATTATAATGAAATCTATTGACAAAATTATTGATGAATTGACAATGGAAGTAGACGAAAGCTATCAGGAAACTATAAATAAGCTGCGGCAGCAAAATGGAAAATGCGCTGTAACAGACAGCAATCAAAGAAATTTGATGTTCTATTGCACAAAAAAAGGTAAAATGGGCATTATTGAAACCGATTACTTCGGACATCGGCGATTTTATATAGATCATCTTTGGCTAAGCGAACTTAGGTCGCGAACATATTATGTAACCGGGAAAGTTTTAACTGAAAACGGCAAAACAGTGGTTAAAATTTATTCTTTTTACAGCAGAGCCTTCTTGTCTAACCGCATTTTCGGCATTTTATTGAATGTTGTTTTCATAGTATTTCTATTTGCTATACTTTTTCTGTCAGGAAATCCTATAACTGTTAAAGATATTTTAATTATTATAGCTCTTGGCCTGATTTTTTCAGTTTTTGATTTTGCCATATTTAAAGAATTGAAAAACAAAGAGACTGATTTGGAAATCATGAAAAATGAAATAATAAAACGGGTCAATGCAATAAAACGGTGGGACGATTGACTTTTATTCATTTTAGTTCTCTTATACCGTCAATCATCGTTTTACAATTTAAATTTTATATGACACGCGCTGTTTAACATTTTAACTTTTATTATTATGTAAACTATATTGTGTATTGTCATTTTTAACTAATAAAATGCACATAATACTGCTCAACTTTTACAAATAAAAATCTCTTGGTACCTTTACATTTTTTTGATGTTTTGTTATAATTTATGAAGTAATCAAAAGGAGTGCCAAGAGTGAAAGACAGCGATATTTCTTTACAGCATGAAATCATAACTAGTTTAGGATCATGTGGGCATTTTCTACACTACAGAATGGGTGGAAATTATGGAAGAAGGCGCATTTTTTCGGTTCTTTTAGAAAAGGGCGAAATTTTGCAGTGTAATCTTCAAAATGAGTTAGGCATATCGTCCGGCGCAATGAGCGAGATACTTGCAAAAATCGAAAATGACGACTTTATTGAAAAAAGCCGCAGTGATACTGATGGAAGGCAAATAGTTCTCAGGCTTACCGACGCCGGAAAAACTGAAGCAATCAGAATGCAGAATGAATATGAAGAAAAGATGTCTTTCATGCTTTCCTGCTTTAATGCTGAACAGAAAAAGTCTTTATTGGAAATGCTTCGCATTCTTCTTACGCATTGGTGCACTTTGGAAAATGACAGGAGGTTTAACGCAGCGCTGTATGCTCATAAAAGCTATGGTATAAAAGAATAGGATTAACTGGCATTTGTCAAATCTGCACTTGTGAAAAATTAGATGGCAAATGCTTCTTATTTTTGTCAGTGAAAAGAGGTAGATTTAATGATAAGAAAATTAGCGCACAGTATAAGGGAATACAAAAAGGCTTCTATTTTAACCCCTATACTTGTGTCAGTGGAGGTTATAATGGAATGTATAATTCCATTTGTAATCGCCAAGCTCGTAAACCAGATAAAAGCCGGCTGCACGCTTGGAGAAATTGCAATTTACGGCCTTATACTCATAGCTATGGCGGCCATATCTCTAATTTTCGGCGCAGCTGCTGGCTCAACCTGTGCAACGGCTTCCTGCGGTTTGGCGCGAAATTTGCGCAAGGACATGTTCTATAATATACAGGGATATTCATTTGAGAATATTGATAAATTTTCAACATCTTCCCTTGTAACGCGTCTAACTACCGATGTTACCAATGTACAAATGTCATATATGATGATAATACGAACAGCTATAAGGTGCCCGCTTATGCTCATTTTCGCGTTTGTAATGGCTTTCGTAATGGGCGGTAAAATGGCCTTCATCTTCCTTATATTGGTGCCAATTTTGGGATTGGGACTTTTCCTCGTTATACGCAAGGCAATGCCGCTTTTCAGAAAGGTATTTAAAAAGTATGACGCGCTCAACAACTCAATACAGGAAAATGTTAAGGCCATGCGAGTTGTTAAGTCATATGTCCGTGAGGACTATGAAGAGAAAAAGTTCGGACATGCCGCAGAGGATGTATGCAATGACTTTACAAAAGCTGAACGTATACTCGCCATTAACAACCCGATGATGCAGTTCTGCATTTATACCGTTATAGCGTTTGTGCTTTCTTTCGGCTCTTATACAATAATAACGAGCCACGGGCTGGATTTGGATGTCGGTCAGTTATCCGCCCTGCTCATCTACAGCTTCATGATACTCAACAGCCTTATGATGGTGTCAATGGTATTTGTTATGATAACCATGTCGGCGGAATCAGCAAAGCGTATTGTTGAGGTGCTGGATGAAAAAAGCACGCTTTCCAATCCGGAAAATCCGGTATATGACGTGCCGGACGGTTCGATAGACTTTGACCATGTGAGCTTCAAGTATTCAAAATCAGCCAAACGCATGGCACTCGCCAACATAGATTTACATATTAAATCGGGTGAAACAATCGGAATTATAGGCGGCACCGGCTCGTCAAAATCGACGCTGGTTCAGCTTATATCTCGGCTTTACGACGTCACTGAGGGCGATATAAAAGTCGGCGGAATTAATGTTAAGCAATATGATTTGGAGACGCTTAGAGATCAGGTAGCAATGGTACTTCAGAAAAATATACTTTTCTCCGGCACTATAAAAGAAAACCTGCGCTGGGGCAACAAGGAAGCTACCGACGAAGAAATGATTCACGCCTGTAAGCTTGCCCAGGCAGACGAGTTTATATCCACTTTCCCCGACGGCTACGACACATACATCGAGCAGGGCGGCGCAAATGTGTCCGGCGGACAGAAGCAGCGTCTGTGTATAGCGCGTGCGCTCCTCAAAAAGCCAAAGATACTTATTTTGGACGACTCTACCAGCGCTGTCGATACGAAAACCGACGCTCTTATAAGAAAAGCCATGCGCGAGTTCATACCTGAAACCACCAAGATAATTATAGCGCAGCGTACCTCGTCAGTGGAGGACGCCGACAGGATAATAGTCATGGACGGCGGTACAATAAACGGTATTGGCAATCATGCTGAACTTATGCAGAACAACGAGATTTATAGAGAAATATATACATCTCAGAATAAGGCAGGTGACAGTGATGAAGAAAAATAATACTCCCAAAAAGCATACTGCCTTACGAGTTATAAAAACAGTATTTTCCTTTTATCCTGTAATGATGCCGGTAACACTTATATGCATAATAATCAATGCTATTGTAAGTTCAATACAGGCGGTGTTTATGCAGAACGTTATTGCCATGGTCGAGCAGAGCTGGCAGTCGGGCGATTGGTCGGCAGTCGGCAGTCAGATACTCATGCTCGTCGCCGTACTCATTTCCTTTTATGTGTTCTCTCTCATATCCGGCTTTGCGTATAGCCAGCTTATGGCGATAATAACTCAGGGCTCGCTTAAGAAAATGCGTGAAAAAATGTTTAACAACATGCAGCGGCTGCCCATCAAATACTTTGATCAGAACAATCACGGCGATATAATGAGCCGCTATACCAACGATATCGACGCTCTGCGCCAGATGATATCACAGAGCTTCCCGCAGCTGCTTATATCGGCAATCAGCACAATGACCATATTGATAATAATGCTGTATTTCTGCTTATGGCTTACCCTCGTCGTACTTGTCTGTGTGACGGTTATGATTCTTATAACAAAGTATATAGGCGGACACTCCTCAAGATACTTCATACGTCAGCAGCGCTCTCTCGGTAAGGAAGAGGGATATATCGAAGAAATCATGCATGGGCAAAAGGTTGTTAAGGTCTTTAATCATGAAGAAGAAAGCAAAGCCGACTTCGACAAGATTAACGACATGCTGTTTGAAGAATCGCGGAACGCCAACAGATATTCAAACATCCTTATGCCGATACTTATGAACATCGGAAACATAATGTATGTTATCGTCGCATTGGTAGGCGGAATATTATTACTTACTGACATACCAAACGTCAGCATATCACAAATGGCTCTCAGCATAAGCGTTGTTGTGCCTTTCCTAAACATGTCGAAGCAGTTTGCCGGAAATATAGGCCAGGTGTCGATGCAGATTAACTCGGTAGTAATGGGACTTGCCGGCGCCGAACGCATATTCGAGCTTGTCGACGAGCCTAAAGAAGTAGACAATGGATATGTAAAGCTGGTAAATGCAAAGATTGAAAACGGCGAGATTAAAGAGTGTGATGAGCACACCGGAATATGGGCATGGAAGCATCCGCACCAGGCTGACGGCACCGTTACATATACACGTCTTGCCGGCGACGTAAGGCTGTTTGATGTTGACTTTGAGTATGAGGAAAATAAGCCTGTACTCCACAATATTACTGTATATGCCGAGCCAGGGCAGAAAGTCGCTTTTGTCGGCGCAACGGGCGCAGGAAAAACAACAATTACAAATTTGCTCAACAGATTTTACGATATCGCCGATGGAAAAATCCGCTATGACGGAATAAATATAAATAAAATAAAAAAGGCGGATTTACGCCGCTCTTTGGGAATGGTGCTTCAGGATACAAATCTGTTTACAGGCACTGTAATGGACAATATACGGTACGGCAATCTTACAGCAACTGATGAGGAGTGCATAAAAGCAGCAAAGCTAGCCGGTGCGCATGACTTTATCACTCGTCTGCCAGAGGGATATAATACAATGCTTTCCGGCGACGGCAGCAACCTGTCGCAGGGTCAGAGGCAGCTTCTATCTATAAGCCGTGCCGCCGTAGCTGACCCACCGGTTATGATACTTGATGAGGCCACCTCCTCCATCGATACGCGTACCGAAGCAATAGTGCAGCGAGGCATGGATGCGCTTATGAAAGGGCGTACAGTATTTGTCATAGCGCATAGACTTTCTACAATTAAGAACTCAGATGTAATAATGGTTATGGACCATGGCCGCATAATCGAGCGCGGCAGCCATGAAAAGCTTCTGGCAGAGCGTGGTAAATATTATCAGCTTTATACCGGTGCATTTGAGCTTGAATAATAATTTATAAAAAGCTGACGTTTAACATGACTTAGAAGTATCAGTACATGTTGTTGATCTCAGGAAGTTAATACCTAATTGCTTCAATTGAGCACTATTACAGGCAGCCGCTTTAAGCGGCTGCTTTCTTTTTACCTCTTGCTAGCAAAGTATATTGGGGAAAAGAATTGGTTTCTTATAGAAGCTTCTTTAAGCCTGTTCAGAACATTCTTCCTGATCATCTTCTAATTCTTTTATACCATATCTGTAAAGTGCTATCCACATTAGAAGTCTTTATTCCATGCTTCTACTTTAGATTTTCATGCCTGTCATAAATCCACTTTTAATTTTAAGCGTCCCCCGAGCCGTGCCATATTTAATGGGTGTGATACCCGCCATAATGTTTATGCTTTTTAAATACAGTACAGCACTGAAAAATAGCAGCTTAAATGTAATGTATGTTTTACTCCATTTTTTACATGTGTAAAGTTTTTTGCTATTTCATGATGCATCTGCCAAATCTATTGATGCAGAAGGGTTCCGCTACTGGTTCTGCATAGAGATTTTATCCATATCTTTTCGAAGAGTAAAAAAGAGGAATCATCTTTTTACGATTCCTCTTTTTTTATTTAATGATAAAGTCAATAATTACTCAAAGATATTTTTATCTTTCTCTTTTCCTATTATATATAAGCATCGATAGCATGCTGATCAAAGATGCAATCATTAATCCAGCAAATATGGTAAGGCTAAAATTATCACCTGTATCTACATTGTCGACAGGTTGGCTGTAATCCGAGCTTATATCAGAAGGCACTGATGTTTGCTGTGACGGTGAAGATAGAGCTTCTGACAGAGGAGGTGCGTCCTTATGGTTTGTAAACACCGCATTG
>CAJFJP010000099.1 GCA_904384255.1 Candidatus Timburyella stercoris | reverse complement strand
TTTTATAGGAAAATTTAAAGACAGTATAGTAAAAAGGTGGGCTTAAATGTGGTAAGACGTATCTTTACGGAGAAAAGGGACGGCTTTAATATAGAGGCGAAGGGAATACTCAGCGATATAGCCGGTACGCTCGGCATTACCGGAATTGAAGATTTAAGGGTGTTTAAAAGATACGACATAGAGGGCATAGGCGAGGAAGATTTTGAATATGCAAAGAAAACCATTTTTTCCGAGCCTAATGTGGACATAGTTTATGAAAACTCTCTTCCGACGCTTGACGGATACAGGGTCTTTACTTACGACTATCTGCCGGGGCAGTATGACCAGCGCGCCGACTCTGCCGCGCAGTGCGTGGAAATTGTCACCATGTCCGCACGTCCGGACGTTCAGTCGGCCACAACTATAGCTATAAAGGGCGGCATCTCCGACGCAGAGTTTGACAAGATTATAAAATATATGATAAACCCGGTCGAAGCGAGGATAGCGAGTGAGGAAATACCAAAAACGCTTAAGGCAAATCTCGGCACGCCGAATATTCCGGAGGTAGTAAGCGGCTTTACCAAAATGAGCGATGCTGAGATTAAAGAATATCACTCGGCAAACGGCTTTGCAATGACGGCCGACGACCTTGTTTTCTGCCGCGATTATTTTCGCAAAGAGGGCAGAGATCCGTATATTACCGAGCTAAAGGTGATTGATACTTATTGGTCTGACCACTGCCGTCACACCACTTTCCAGACCGAGCTTACCGAGATAACGACGGAGTGCGGCTCCGACGGGTGTGCTGTGCGCGGCGCCGTTAAGCAGTATTACGACGCCAGAAAGGAAGTATACGGCGAAAATACCACACGTCCCGTAACGCTTATGGACATAGCAACCATGGGCATGCGCCTGCTGAAAAAGCGCGGTTTGCTTAAAGGACTGGATGAGTCTGATGAGATAAACGCCTGCTCGGTAGAAATTCCCGTAAATATAGACGGTAAAGAGGAGACGTGGCTTTTACAGTTTAAGAATGAGACGCACAACCATCCGACGGAGATAGAGCCGTTCGGCGGTGCTGCTACCTGCCTTGGCGGCGCGATAAGGGACCCGCTTTCCGGCAGAGCGTATGTGTATCAGGCGATGAGGGTAACCGGCAGCGGCGACCCGACGAAGCCGTTTGAGCAAACCTTAAGCGGCAAGCTTCCGCAGAAGAAAATAACGACGGGCGCTGCCGACGGATATTCGAGCTACGGCAACCAGATAGGCCTTGCCACGGGGCAGGTGACAGAGCTTTACGACGACGGTTACGTAGCAAAACGGCTGGAGATAGGCGCTGTAATAGGAGCATCTCCCAAAGCCAATGTAAAGCGCATGAAGCCGGAGGAAGGCGACATTATAATACTGCTCGGCGGACGCACGGGGCGCGACGGCTGCGGCGGCGCTACGGGTTCGTCGAAGGCACATGACATAAGCTCTATTGAGGAGTGCGGCGCTGAGGTACAGAAGGGTAATGCGCCGACGGAGCGCAAGCTCCAGCGTTTGTTCAGAAACAGCGAGGCAGCGTCTCTTATAAAGAAATGCAATGATTTCGGCGCCGGCGGCGTCTGCGTCGCGATAGGCGAGTTAGCGGATTCGCTGGACATAAATCTTGATAAAGTGCCGAAAAAATATGAGGGCTTAAACGGCACCGAGCTTGCCATTTCCGAATCACAGGAGCGCATGGCGGTTGTCCTTTCGCCAAAAGACGTTGAGCGCTTTATTGAGTTTGCCGACAGAGAAAATCTTGAGGCGACGCCGGTCGCCGTTGTAACCGAGACCGGCAGGCTTAAGATGACTTTTAAAGATACAGTGATAGTAGATATAAGCCGCGACTTTTTAAATACCAACGGCGTGCGGCAGTCGGCTAAGGCGCATATAGCAAAGCCGCAGGGTGAAAAATATATGCTGTCTGTGCCGTCAGAGCTTAAAGATTTAGTGCCGGGCAAGGCCTTTGTCAAAAATCTGGGCCGGCTTCAGGTGTGCTCCGGCAAGGGACTTTCTGAGCAGTTTGACTCAACCGTCGGCGCATCAACGGTGCTCATGCCGTTCGGCGGCAAATATCAGCTCACGCCGGAGGAGGCCATGGTGGCCAAGCTGCCGGTGCTTGACGGCGATACAGATACCGTGTCGGTCATGTCATACGGCTTTATTCCCGGCATTTCTAAATGGAGTCCGTTCCACGGCGCTGTGTATGCAGTGATTGAGTCATTATGTAAACTTTCTGCCGTTGGTGCAGATATAGACAAATCGTATCTCACTTTCCAGGAATATTTTGAGAGGCTGTTTAACGATCCTGATCGATGGGGCAAGCCTGCGGCGGCGCTGTTGGGCGCACTTTCTGCACAGATAGGCATGGGTATAGCTTCAATAGGCGGTAAGGACTCTATGTCCGGCACATTTGGCGACATGGATGTTCCGCCGACATTAGTAAGTTTTGCGGTAGCGGCTGCAAAGGCAGAAGATATAGGTTCGGCTGCGTTTAAGTCTGCGGACAGCAATGTTATGTTAATTAAATTGCCGATGGCCGGGCATGCTTTACCGGATTTTGCAAAGACAAAGAGACTGCTGCATAAGATTTCTCAGTATGTTAAATCCAAGAAATTTACCGCCGCCGGCGTTGTTAAAGAGGGCGGCGCTGCGGCGCTTATAGCAAAAATGGCGTTCGGCAATAAGCTCGGCGCTGAGATTTTGCTGGAAAATCCAACGGATTTGTACGCGCCGCAGTGTGCATTTATAGTTGAACTTGCACAGGGCGTCTCACCTGAGACGATAATGAGCGAGTTTGAAACAGCTGTTATGGCTGCAGTGACAAACGACAGCGGCTGCTTTACAGTCTGTGGGGAAAAGGTACCACTTGAGACGGCGCTTAAGGCTTATGAGGGCACGCTTAAAGATGTGTTCAGAATAGAACCGGAGACAAAAGCGAAGATGTCGCCGGAGATAAAGCTATATGATAAGCGAAGCGGCGCAGCCCCTGCCATAAAGGCGGCGCGGCCTAGGGTGCTTATACCTGCATTTCCCGGCACAAACGGCGAGTACGACGCTGCCATGGCGTTTGAGCGCGCAGGTGCCGAGGCTGAGATTTTTGTGATAAGAAACCTCACTCCGCAGCATATAATGGAATCAGTCAAGGAAATGTCAGCTTTAATAGACAAGTCGCAGATAATTATGCTGCCGGGCGGATTTTCTGCCGGCGACGAGCCGGACGGCAGCGGCAAGTTTATAGCTACGACATTTAGAAATCCGATTATAAAGGACGCAGTGCACAATCTTCTTAAAAACCGCGATGGACTCATGCTGGGAATATGCAATGGCTTCCAGGCGCTCATAAAGCTGGGACTTGTACCGTACGGTGAGATAAGGGAAATTGGCGAAAACGACCCGACGCTGACATTTAATACGCTTGGCAGGCATGCGTCCTGCATGGTACGTACACGCGTGACTTCTGTAAAGTCCCCGTGGATGTCGGCGTATAATACAGGTGATATACTCAACGTGCCGGTATCGCACGGTGAGGGCCGGTTTGTTGCACCGGACGATGTAATAGCGGCTTTGGCGGAGAACGGCCAGATAGCCAAGCAGTATGTCGATATGGACGGAAATCCAACGGGAGATATACGCTTTAACCCCAACGGGTCCGACTGTGCTGTTGAGAGCATTACCTCGCCGGACGGCAGGGTTCTCGGCAAAATGGGACACTCGGAGAGGTATTCGGAGCACTGCTTTAAAAATATACCCGGTGAGTTTGACTATAAAATTATTGAATCGGGTGTTAAATATTTTAAATAGTGTTTTTTGGCTGTGAGCTTTTTATCAGCATGCAACTACTCATATTTGCTTTGGATGTCAAACTTATTAAATTTCTGTGCTTTTACGGCTTAATTAATATCTTTTTGCATTTAAAAATCAGCGCTGCGGATTTATCAAGACATAATCTTTGTATGTTCCGGCAGTGAATTATTTGCAGTGAACCGGCATAAGAAATAATCAGCCTAAAATTATTGGCTAGCTGAGTCTCGTGCAAATTGTGATGTGTATTTGCGCTTTGTTGACATCATTAGCGGCGCTGGCTTGCATGTATTGATTTATATTTCGAAAATGTACTATAATCTGCATTGCAGCAGAGGGGACGGGCGTCCGGCACAAAACAGAGTATGAACAATCCACCTCAGCATTTCTTCCGGCATAAGGAAGAAAATTCAAAACTTTCGCAATGTGCTTTTCTGCAAGACAGTGGTGGAATATATAAACATATTAATGTGGAAGAAAAATAAATAGTTTGGGAGAAATACATATGAAATATCTTGTTTTACTTTGCGACGGCATGGCCGATCATCCGGTTGAAAGTCTTGGCGGCAAAACACCTATGCAGGCGGCCAAAAAGCCGAATATGGATGCGCTGGCTAAGGTGTCGGAAGTTGGAATGTGTAAAACGGTAGCCGATGGCATGAAGCCGGGCAGCGACGTTGCCAATCTTGCAGTAATGGGCTACGATGCTACTAAATGCTATACTGGACGCTCACCATTGGAAGCGGCAAGCGTCGGTGTTGAAATGTCTGAAAGCGATGTTACTTTCAGATGCAATCTTGTAACGCTGTCGGAGGACGGCGATTATGACGACAAGACA
The DNA here is from genome assembly GCA_904384255.1 of Candidatus Timburyella stercoris. Taxonomy (GTDB): domain Bacteria; phylum Bacillota; class Clostridia; order Oscillospirales; family Acutalibacteraceae; genus Timburyella; species Timburyella stercoris. The sequence continues at coordinate 1,906 of CAJFJP010000099.1, read as the reverse complement.
ATGATTGACTACTCTGCCGGCGATATCGATTCATGCGATGGAGCTAAGCTTATAGAGTATCTGCAGAGTGAGCTTGGCACAGATGAGTTTTCGCTTTATCCTGGTGTCAGCTACCGCAACCTGCTGCTGTGGCGGGGCGGAAAAACGGGAATAGGCACTTTTACTCCTCCGCACGATATAAGCGGCCGTAAGATAACGGAATATTTAAACAGCAACCCTGAAGCCAAGCCCATTATAGATATGATGCGTCGCAGCTATGATTTGCTTAGTAATCATGAGATAAACAAAAGGCGCATAGCCGAGGGCAAGCATCCGGCAAATTCAGCGTGGTTCTGGGGTGAGGGCACAAAGCCGACATTGGAGAGCTTTTACGATAAATTCGGGCTTAAAGCATCGGTGGTGTCGGCAGTGGACTTGCTTAAGGGAATAGGCAAATATACCGGCATGAACGTTGTAGATGTTAATGGTGCGACGGGATATATAGATACAAACTTTGATGGTAAAAAAGACGCCACACTTAAAGAGTTTGAAAAGGGCGCGGATTTGGTGTATCTTCACATAGAAGCGCCGGACGAGTGCGGCCACAGATTTGAGACAGAAAACAAGGTAAAATCCATTGAGCTTATAGATAGTCTGGTATTAGGTCCTATAGTAAAGGGCTTAAAAAAATACGACGATTTCCGTATACTCATAATGCCTGACCATCCCACACCGCTTGATATAGGCACGCACACGGCCGAGCCGGTTCCATTTATGATATATGACAGCCGTATAGAGAAAAACGGTGTTGATTGTTTTTGTGAAAGCCAGGCGGCTGATGGGGAATATATTTCCTTTGGCCCGAATATAATGAAGAAGCTGATAGATCAGCTCTAAAGCATAAATAAGCAAAATTTGGAGAAGGTATGGACAATTTAGAATATGTACTAATGTCGAGGCGGAGCCGGCAGAAAAAAATACGGGCCCGCCGCCGTCTTATTTTTATCATTGCGCTTTTAATTATAATATCAATAATTTCTACTATAGTGCTTGTAAGATGTAGCTGTACACATGAAATCTCTAAAGGTCCAGTGCTTATGGACCCGGCATATCCTATAACAGTGGACGGCATACCTGTTACTACCCGTCTTCTGCCGGAGGGATGTGCCGGACGACCTGGGACACTTCGTCAGATAAAATATGTTGTAATACATGATACCGACAATACTTCAACAGGCGCAAATGCTAAAAATCATGCAAACTATCTTGAAAATACTGCTAAAGAGACGCCGCTTTCATGGCATTATACAGTAGACGATCATGAAATTTTTCATCATCTGCCGGACAACGAAGTCGCCTATCACGCTGCGGACGGTGAAAAGGAGGGCGGTGGCAACAAGAACGGTGTTGCCATAGAAATCTGCGTTAATGAGGACGGTGACTTTGAAAAGGCGTTTCAAAACGGGGCGAAGCTTGCAGCATATCTTCTTAATGCATATAATCTTACGCCGGCAGATTTGCGTCAGCATTATGATTTCAGCGGCAAGAACTGTCCGCGTACCATACGTGAGAATGGCAGATGGCAGGAATTTGTAAATTTAGTAACAGAACGTTATAATCAGTATCAGTCTGAGAGTTCAGAATAAATTGTGGTTCTAAATTGAAGTACTATACATTAAAAAATAGATATGGGATGATTAATATAGGTTAAAGTTAATATAGATGGCGGTTTTGATGTACATATAATGTATTTTTACAGCTCAGACATTGATATTATAAATAATCGTATGGCTTACTCAAATTAATATTAAGGAGAGATAGGCCGTACGATTTATTTTTATTAGCCGTTTTCTTCACATATTGCGCCTAAATGCACATCTGACTGCATACACCATAGCCAACGCACTGGGTAAAGTATATAATCGCC
>CAJFJP010000098.1 GCA_904384255.1 Candidatus Timburyella stercoris | reverse complement strand
TATTGTATGCGAGCGTACAGCATCGCTTGCCATGCAGGAAAAGCAAAACGACACCGCCCGCAGACTGCTTGAAATGGCAGCGCAGCTTAAAGAAAATGTGGATAAACACGCTTGGAATGGCAGCTGGTATCTGCGCGCCTTTTACGATGACGGACGCCCCTTAGGCGCCGCAGAAAATTCTGAATGCAAAATAGATATACTTCCCCAGGCTTTTTCAGCCATTGCAGGAATGCCGGATAATGCTCGGCGGCAATCGGCTATAGACTCTGCGCTCAAAATGCTTGTCGATAAGGACGCCGGAATAGTGCGGCTGTTTACTCCGCCGTTTGATCATGACGACCCCGGCTATATACGGGGTTATCCGCCGGGAGTACGTGAAAATGGCGGTCAATATACGCACGGTGCCGTATGGTTTGCCATAGCTCTTCTTAAAGAGGGACGCGCTGATGAAGCCTATTCCCTGCTGCGCATGATGTCGCCGGCAGAGAAATACCTTGACAAGCGCGGTGCAGAGATATATAAAACCGAGCCATATGCCATAACCGCCGACGTATACGGCTGCCCGGAGGCTCCCGGCCGCGGCGGCTGGAGCCTTTATACCGGTGCTGCGTCGTGGTATTACCGCGCTGTGCTATGCTATATGCTCGGTATAAACATCCGCGGCAATAATGTATATATAAATCCATGTCTGCCGTCAGATTTGCCAGGGTTTAATGCGAAAATTTTCTCGCGCGGCACCCTGATTTCACTTTCCGTTAAGTCCGGCGATGAGTATAAAATAATTGTTGACGGAGAAGAAATCATTGATATCGCTTTAGACGGCAAAAATCATGATGTTGTTGTAATAACCGACAACAAAGGCAGCAGGCAATAATAAATATATTTTGTTTTGTTATTGATTATATCGGCCTGACCTTCCGGATGAACAAGTCCTAAGCTGTATATCAATGCCGGCCGGTGCAGCCCGTTCCGCCGTCTGTATTTATACCGTCATATAAGCCAATTTCGGTCAATAAATTTGAGCCTGCCATTTCTGCGGCATACACATCGGTATTTACAATATAGCTCAAAATCCTTGTAGGTCCAACAAGCTTCGGCAAACAGTAAAAGTTTAGTCTATTTTTAAATATAAGTTATTGCTCATTTGGTTCTCTGCCGTAAGCCGGCTTACAGGACTGTTCTACTTTCTTGCAGATTAAAAAAATACATTCTGCTTAAATCACCGTCTGTTAAAAATATTGTTTGCCGCCTTGGCGGTGCTTTTGTATGCACAATATAAGCTTAGGACTTGATGAGTATATCTTAAAATTACGACTATTTAACTGCCGCGTAAACCTATAATTGCTTAATTAAGCTAAATTTATGATAAAAATAAAAGTGGTTAAAACGTATGGCGGTGAAGGGATATATATGCTATAATTGTAATTGTATAATATGCAAATTTTGGCATTATGTTTTCATTTGAATTTTGTATCGGTACGAGCGCAAAGCTCCGCGGCGCTTTGTGTGTGCTTTGTTCGCATGATAAATTTGGCTCGGCCGGACTTTGCTTAAATTTTATTCTTTAAAAGAAACGAGGTTTTTGCATATGGCAGTACAAACAATCGAAATAGCACCCGGTGTAACAGGACGATATATTCCAGCCCAGCAGTTTAAAACGACGAGAATTACTGTCCAGCTTCTTACGCCGCTTAATCTTAAAACAGTAAGCCGCAACGCCATGCTTCCCTTTATACTTACGCGCGCATGCAAGGCTTATCCGGATTTAAAGTCGCTTAATTCAAAGCTTGCTTCTCTTTACGGCGCTGCGCTTATGGCCGATGTTTCAAAAATAGGCAATATGCATTCGCTTGCATTTACAATATCGTCTATAAACGATAAATACGCGCTGGATAATTCGTCGGTAGCCGGAGAATGTGCAAAGCTGCTTATAAGCATGCTGTTTAATCCTCTGCTCGACGGCGCGAGATTTAATGAAAAGCTTTTTGAAAGCGAAAAGCGTCTGTTTTTGGAGAGAATTGACGGTGAAATAAATGAAAAGCGGCGTTATGCAATTTCACGTGCAGAAAATATAATGTGCGAGACGGAGCCGTACGGCATTTCCAAATACGGGCCGCGCGCCATGGCACAGGGGCTTACCTCCGGCGAGCTTTATTTGGCGTGGGAGGAGCTGCTTAAAACCGCAATAATAAACATCAACTTTATAGGTGACGGCGACCCCGCCCCAGTATATGACGCCTTTAAAAAAGCGATTTCGTCTATTGAAAGGCTGCCGCTTTCCGCTGTCGACCAGTCTGTCAGTCATGAGATAAGCGGGAAAAGCGTAACGGAGCGCATGGCGGTTACGCAAAGCAAGCTGGTAATGGGCTTTAAGTCTGATATAACCTGCAAATCGGAGCTTTACATGCCTGCAGTCGTTTTCTGCGATTTATACGGAGGAAGCCCGCATTCAAAACTTTTCCAGAATGTTCGTGAAAAGCTCAGCCTGTGCTATTACTGCGCGGCACGATATAACCGAAGCAACGGCATAATTTTAGTCGATTCAGGTATACAGGAGGAAAATGCTGAGCATGCCAGATCTGAGATTATAAAACAGCTTGATGAAATAAAGAGCGGCAACGTCTCCGACGAGGAACTCAGTGCTTCAAAGGCTGCCCTTACCGACAGCGCAAAATCTGTAAACGATTCGCAGTATGCGATGGATACATGGTACGGTCAGCGCAGCCTTGACGGCGATATTGTATCTCCGCATCAGTTCGCCGAGATGATAAACAATGTTACTAAGGAACAGGTAATAGAAGTATCCAAGCATTTTAACCTGGACACCACTTATCTGCTTGCGCCAAATGGAGGTAACAGCGATGAATAATACAGAAAAGCAAATATTTGAAAACAAAAAGATAAATGAGCAGTTTGTCTTATATCGCCACCCGTCCGGCTGCAATATATATATATGTGAAAAGCCGGAATATTCGTCTACTTATGCATGCTTTGGCACAAAATACGGTTCGGTGGACAACAAGTTCCGCATAAAAGGCGAATCGGAGTTTACCGAGGTCCCCGAAGGCATAGCGCACTTTTTAGAGCACAAAATGTTTGAAAAGGAATACGGCGATGTTTTCTCGCTGTATGCCAAAACCGGTGCATCTGCAAACGCTTACACAAGCTTTGACCGCACCAATTATCTTTTCAGCTGCACAGATAATTTTAAGGAGTCTTTCGACATCCTTTTAAAGTTTGTGCAGGAGCCGTATTTTACAAAGGAGTCTGTGGAAAAGGAGCAGGGCATTATAGGTCAGGAAATTGAGATGTACCTTGATTCTCCCGGCAGCCGCTTGCTTTTTAATCTGCTTGCCGCAATGTACAAAAATCACCCTGTGCGCATAGATATTCCCGGAACAGTGGAATCGATAAGCCATATAGATTATAAGCTGCTTTACAAATGCTATAATACATTTTATAATCTAAATAATATGTTTATCTGTGTCGCTGGAAATATAAAGGCGGACGATATTATAGAGCAGGTGAATTCAAATTTAAAAGATGCTGCACCTGTACAGATAGAGCGCGGTTCTTTTGACGAGCCGCAGGAAATAGTGGACAGCTACGTTGAGCAGAAATTAGCTGTATCTCTGCCTATGTTTGCAATAGGATATAAAGAAAGCTGCGGTTCTGAGCGCAGGACACTTAAAGACAAAATATACACCTCACTGCTTATGGAGGCAATAGCCGGCGAGTCGTCTCCGCTTTACAAGCGGCTGTTTGAAGCCGGACTTATAAACGACAAATTCGGCGCCGACATACTCGACGGTTATGGCTATTTTGCCTCTATTTTTGAGGGAGAATCAAGTGACCCGCGCGCCGTACTGGATGCAATTAATGAAGAAATCTCCCGCGTGCGCAGAGACGGCATTGATGCAGATGAATTTGAACGGGCGCGCAGGAGGTATTACGGCCGTTTGATAATGCGTTTCAATTCCGTTGATAATATCGCTGAAATGCTTGTTCAGTGCGCCATAAGCGACACATTGCTTTACGACGATATAGAAATCTGCGCCGCAGCGACCGCCGACGACATTAACAAGCATCTTAAGTCAGTGTTTAATACAGACAACTGTTCACTTTCCGTCATACTTCCCGCCGGCGAGTAATTTTTTGCTTTACTTCTTACGCTTGCAGATATTTTCCGGCAAAATAATTTTTCCAACTATTCATTGCGTGACGCATTATGCTGCATTGCAGCATTCTACGTCCTTTTGTATAATATTAGAATAAATATAACATCTATAAGGGCATAATAAAAAGCAACAGCGCATGTTTAAATTATATTTTTGTGTCCTTTAAAAATCAGGGAGGTAAAATATGTCACAGGATGTTTTTAACGTGACGATTTTCGGCCTAAAAGATCTTGAAATCAACCGTGTAGCTTTTCAAATCGGCGATTTTAAGATATATTGGTACGGTGTGTTGATAATGCTTGGCGTCGTGCTTGCCTTTGTATATGCGCTGCTTAACTCCAAGCGCTTCGGCATAGACAACAACCGCATGCTGGACGTTGTTATCGTTTCTCTGCCAGTTGCTCTTATATGTGCAAGGCTCTACTTTTGTATATTCTACGGCAATATAACGGAATTTTTCAACATACGCTCCGGCGGACTGGCGATATACGGCGGAATAATAGGCGCCTTTATAGCCGGCGTAATAATGTGCAAAATACGCAAGGTAGACGTTTTGTCGATGTTCGACCTTGCCTCCTTGGGCTTTTTAATAGGCCAGGCCATTGGACGGTGGGGCAATTTCTTTAATCAGGAGGCTTTCGGCAGCGAAATAACATGGAGCACATGGTTTGGCATGAGCAGCGAAAACACCGGCGGAAAGCTGGTACACCCATGCTTTTTATATGAATCTCTTTGGTGCATACTTGGATTTATATTATTACATATCCTGTCAAAGCACAGGAAGTTTAAGGGGGAGATATTCTTGTCATATGCAGCATGGTACGGCTTTGGCCGATTCTTTATTGAGGGGCTTCGCACCGACAGCCTGATGTTCGACATCATGCTGGGCAATAAATTAGTCAGCATAAGGGTTTCACAGCTGGTAGCGGCGCTTTCGTTTGTGATTGCAATAGTGTTGCTGGTGGTACTGTTTATCAAAAATAAAAGGGGACATCTGCCGAGATTTCTTGTACCGGACAATGCATTGGCCGGCGACGGTATCAGTGATAAGGATGTAAGCGCCGACAGCTCGGACGCCGCCGGTGAAGGACAGTCAAACACAGCGCTTGACAGCGACGAAAGTGGTGTACCGTCCGACAGTTATATCGATAATTCCGCCGCTATTGGCGATGATTTGTCCTCGGCAGAGTACAATGAAATATTGGATGAAATAAGAAATGAAAATATAGTCACCGATGGTGAATATACGAGCGAAAGCAAGGGCGACAAGCCATTAGACGGTATCAGTGAATATAACAATTACGACTCGAATATTTCCGAAAAATCCGGTGAAAGCCCAGATAACGACGTCAATAATTAAATATTAAGGACCACAAGCTTAGCTGGTGGCTTGATTTAGCTATATAATAGGTTATTGTAGGCAGGCAGCTAAAGGGACTCATCAATTTTGTTTTACTTGTCTTATGAGATTTAAATGGGCATTTGATGTTTTGATGACTTTCTATTGTTAAATTTACCCACAGCCTGCGTTACTTGGCGCCTAAGTCAAAGCCCTTTTTGCAATAATTACCGGAAAATTTGTATCCTAAACAATAAATTTATAACCGATATATTTATGCGATTCACCGCAATATATCGGTTATAAAATTCAGCAATAAAACTATTATAAAAAATGGAGATGTTAACATGGCTAAAATAATGGATGGAAAGCTTGTATCAGAGTACATACGCGGAAAAATAAAGGATGAGGCTTCAGCGCTTAAGACGCGCAATATCGTCCCCGGACTCGCTGTTATACTTGTGGGCGATGATCCTGCATCAAAAATTTATGTAAACAACAAGAAAAAAGCCTGCGAACAGCTTGGATTTTATTCAGAAGAGCACCTGCTCCCGGCAGATATAAGCCAAGAGGATTTAATGGCAATAGTTCAGAGCTTAAATGTCAGAAGCGACATAAATGGAATATTATGTCAACTTCCTCTCCCCTCTCATCTTGATGTTGCGCCGGTAATAGAGGCTATAAATCCGCTTAAAGATGTCGATGCTTTTCATCCGGTAAACGTTGGACGCATAATGACGGGCGACTTTAAATTTTTGCCCTGCACGCCGGCAGGAGTAATGGAAATGATAGAATATTATGGTATAAATGTTGACGGAAAGAGCTGCTGTGTAATTGGGCGCTCAGACATAGTAGGCAAGCCGATGTCTATGCTTATGTTACATAAAAATGCAACGGTAACAATCTGCCACAGCCACACTAAAAATCTTAAGGAAATATGCCGTGCAGCAGATATAATTGTTGCCGCCATCGGACATCCGCGTTTTGTAACTGCGGATATGGTAAAGCCGGGTGCTGTAGTTATAGATGTCGGAATAAACCGGCTGGAAACTGGTAAAATCTGCGGTGATGTCGACTTCGACAATGTAGAGCCTATTGCATCATATATAACACCGGTGCCTGGCGGAGTTGGCCCGATGACCATAACAATGCTTATGAAAAATACTCTTACAGCCGCTAAAATTCAAAATTTACTCGATAAATAAATTAAGCAAATTTTATACACAAGGCAGCTGTTAATTATTTATTTGTCTGGTTTCATTAATACCCACAAAGCAAAAATTTTCAGTATTAGAATAAAAATCTTTATAA
>CAJFJP010000097.1 GCA_904384255.1 Candidatus Timburyella stercoris | reverse complement strand
TGTTATGGATTTACTGTGCGCTGCAAAATCGAAATATCCTGCGTTTTTGGGGCATCGGCGCAAGGATAAATCAGCAGCTGTGGATTTGCTGAACATGTCAGGCTGTGCGGAGCTTGCAAAACGCAGAATAGGCGAGCTGTCGGGTGGCGAGCTACAGCGTATAATGCTTGCCCTGGCGCTTGATCCGGTACCAGACCTTCTTATATTGGACGAGCCGGTCTCAAGCCTTGACATTAATGCCGTGCAGGAGTTTTATACGCGAGTGTTTGACTTAAGGCAGTCATATCACATGGCGATAATTATAGTAACGCATGATTTTAAGCTGGTTTCCGACTATGCCGATAAGGTAGTTATGATAGACGGCGGCAGGGCCGATATAGGCAGTCCGCAGGAAATCCTCATGTCGGACGCTTTCAAGCGCGTGTTCGGCGCAGCGTATTTTACAGGAGGTGTCGGACATTGACGGAGCTTTTATCTTCCATTGGCCTGGACTTTTTGTTTAAGGGCTTTATGCTCAACGCACTGCTGGCCGTGCTTATGAGCTCAGTGCTGTTCGGCGCCATAGGCACAATGGCTGTAGACAATAAAATGGCATTTTTCTCCGACGCGCTGGGGCATTCGGCGACTACAGGCATTGCACTCGGAATAATGTTCGGAGTTGAAAATGAGCTTATAAGCCTTATCGCCTTTGGAGTAGTTATAGCGCTTATAATAAATAAAGTGCGTACATCCGGCACAGCCTCTACAGACACCGTAATAAGTGTTTTTGCATCTGCGTCTATAGCAGTGGGACTTATGCTTTTGTCTAAAAATCAGAGTGCGGCGCAATATTCGTCATATTTAGTCGGAGATATACTGTCCGTAACTAAATCCGAGCTTGTGTTTCTTCTCATTTCAATGATAGTAATACTTGTGCTGTGGGGAATTATATACAATAGGCTTATGCTGGTAAGCATAAACCGAACATTTGCATCGTCAAGAGGAATAAGGACATCACTTTATGAAAATCTTTTCTGCGCGATTATAGCTGTTGTTGTAATGCTTTCAATAAGATGGGTCGGGATACTGCTTATAAACTCTCTGCTTATACTTCCCGCAGCGGCGGCAAGGAATATATCGCGCAATGTGCGCCAGTATCACTTGTTTTCTATAATTATAGCGCTCATATCGTCAGTGGGCGGACTTATAATGTCGTGGTATATAGGCGCTTCTTCATCCGCCTCTATAGTTGTTGTTTTAACGGTTGTATTTGTGATAACGTTTTTACTTCGCAGAAAAAGCGGAAGAGACTAAAACGCAGAAGATATAAGCGCATTAACCTGCTGCACGAGAGATTTAAGCTGATGCCGTTTGATTATAAGCTTTAGCCGAGCCGAAATATCAGCGAACATCAGGATATCAGCCGTTAAAGCGGCAGGTTTAAGATATACATATACAAGCATAAATTAAATATTTACGAATATAAAAATTGTAGCTATGAAACTCTTTATATGCTGCCTAAGTTTACAGCTTATTATAATGCTTTAGCTCATTGATTTTAGGCAGCAAAGGCATCTTGCGGCATAGCCGGATATATTAAAAATTACTTTAATAAGGATGATAATAAGATGAAGCAGTATCTTGAAACAGGGCAAATAGTCAATGTCCATGGAATTGCCGGTGAATTCAAAGTAAAGCCATGGAGCAACGGCCCTGAATATCTTACGCAGTTTAAGCGGTTTTATCTTTCGCCGGATGGCGAGGGGCGTCTTGACTGCGAGCGGGTACGTGTACACAAGGAAATGGTGCTTGTGAAAGTGTCCGGCATAAATACGCCGGAGGCGGCGCAAAAGCTGCGCGGCAAGATTATATATATTGATAGAGACGACGCCGAGCTTGAAGATGGCGAATACTTCATACAGGACTTGCTGGGGATTTTGGTATATGACGTTGACAGCGGAGCATGTCTTGGCAAGCTGACTGACATATCGCAGACGGGTGCCAATGATGTATGGCACATTGAGCGCGGTGGTAAAACATATCTTGTTCCTGCAATAGATGAGGTTGTTTTAGACATTGATATTGAGGCCAAAAGGGCGGTAATAAGGCCGTTGAAAGGAATTTTTGACGATGAGGATTGACATTCTCACATTGTTCCCCGAAATGTGCGAGGCGGTGCTTGGTGAGAGCATAATAGGCCGCGCACAGAGAAAGGGAGCAATAGAGATAAAATATACAAATTTCAGAGATTATACTGACAGCAAGCATGGTACGGTAGATGATTATCCATACGGCGGCGGAGCCGGCATGCTGCTTCGTGCTCAGCCTATTTACGATGCATTTATGGCAATTTGTGCTGAAACGGAAACAAGGCCGCATCTTATTTATATGTCGCCGCAGGGCAAAACACTTACACAAGCGCGCGCACACGAACTTTCAAAGCTGAACAATATAGCCATTTTGTGCGGACATTATGAGGGGGTTGATGAACGACTTATCGAAGAAATAGTAGATGAGGAGATTTCCATCGGCGATTTTGTGCTGACGGGCGGCGAACTGCCAGCAATGGTGCTTGTCGACTGTATTGCGCGTCATGTAGATGGTGTGCTGTCATCAGAGGAATGCTATAAAGAGGACAGCCATTTCAGCGGACTTATAGAATATCCACAATATACGCGCCCGGCGAGCTGGCGAGGCAGGGAAGTGCCGGGAGTGCTTCTTTCCGGGCATCATGCTAACATTGAGAAGTGGAGAAGGGAGCAGTCGCTTGTTAGGACGTTAAGCAAGCGTCCGGATATTTTAAAAACAGAAAGTCTTTCTGAAAAAGATAAAGAATTTTTAAAAAAGTTTTCTAATATATAATATAAGCGCATAAAAATATACAAAGTTATATGCTTTTAAAAGCTGATATTTGATATTAATATAGAAAATTATGTCATTTTTGTATAAGACGCGGATAAATATTTGACGTAAAATAAAAATGTGGTATAATATATTAAAACTAATGTGAATTTGCTGTTACAGCTTAATTAGCTGTGGCTTTTTAGTGAAAAACAGTAAATAGCTTAATTTTGATGTTAAAAGGTTGAATGTGACGTCCGGCGGGCAGATAATGCAATGCGGCATATGTTTCAAGGTGCCGCAGCTAAGCTGGGAGAAATTATTTTTTGACTGGGAGTGGCATAAATGTGCGTTAAAGATGTAGTGGTTCAGAATCAGGTTGGCTTGCATGCCAGGCCGGCTACCTTTTTTATTCAGAAAGCAAATGAGTTTAAGTCGTCTATATGGGTTGAAAAGGAGGAACGCCGCGTAAATGCCAAAAGTCTGCTGGGTGTGCTTTCTTTGGGTATAATAGGCGGCACCACTATAAGGATAATAGCAGATGGAGTGGATGAGGAGCAGGCGGTAAAAGGCCTTGTCGACCTTGTGAATTCCGGATTTGCCGAGTGATTTTATGTACCTTTCAGCGCACCGTCTACGGTGCGCTTTTTACTTTATATACTTTTTTCGCTAATTGTCGATGCAATTTTGGTGGATGAGCGCGAATGTATGATAAAATTTATGTAAAATCGCAGTGCTTAGTCTCAATTCGACACACTTGCACAGACCGTCAGTGGTCTATCTGCCGTGGCACATTTCTCTTTCTAAATTTGTCTGATCAGGCTAAATTATCAGTTATATGTGCACTATCAAGCCTGTATGTATTTTTGCAAACATTGCAGGATAGCCATAAAAGTCTAAAATTGCGGCCCTCGCAAACAAACAAATTTTATCTTCGACCTACGCCAAAAGGCGGTGCGTCGACTTGCGTTTTGCCGAAACTATAAAATCCGCTGTACTGTCTTCAATCTGCAAAATTGGAGTTTATTTTATGCCTTGCATGCGGACTTTCAAGTCATAAAGAGCCATTAAAACTTTTCTGCTGAGGATTTGCATATGAATGAAAAAATAAAAATACTGCGCAAAAAAGCAATGTCTCTGCCTCTCGAGCCTGGTGTTTATCTTATGAAGAACAAGTCCGGCAAGATAATATATGTCGGCAAGGCAAAAGCGCTGAAAAACAGAGTGAGCCAATATTTTGGTTCAGACAAAAATCACGAGGAAAAAGTCAAGAAAATGGTAGAAAACGTTGATGATTTTGACTATATTCTCTGTGACAGCGAGCATGAGGCGCTTATACTTGAATGCTCGCTTATAAAGCAGTATAACCCAAAATATAATATATTGCTTAAATATGAAAGCGGCTATCACTATATAAGGATATCGCCGCGTCCATACAGCAAAATAACCGCCGTCCGCAAGATTGACGACGACGGCGCGCAGTATCTTGGCCCATATATGTCGGGATTTATAGTAAAAAATATTGTAGAAGAGGCAAACAGCATATTCCGCCTCAGTACCTGCGGCAAGGTTTTCCCGCGGGATATAGGCAAAGAGCGTCCATGCCTCAATTATCATATAAAGAGATGCTCGGCCCCCTGCGCCCGCAAGATAAGCGAGGATGAATACGACGCGTCTGTGCGCCGCGCAGTGGAGTATATAAAGGGAGGCGCTGCGTCGAGCATAGAGGCGTTAAAGGCTCAGATGATGCAGGCAGCGGATAATCTTGATTTTGAAAGAGCTGCCAAAATCAGAGATAATATTTATTCTATACAGCGGGTGACAGCGAAGCAAAAGGTTATAATGTCGCCTATACCCGAGCAGGACATAATAGCGCTGGCTAACGGGATAAAGGAATCCTGTTTTGAGGTGTTCCGCTTTAAGAGCGGCCGGCTTGCCGACGACGAGCACTTTATGCTCGACAGGGTAGAAAACCCAAAACAGGCCCGCGCCGAGTTTGTAGCGCGTTATTACACAATGCGCGAGGATGTGCCGTCACGAGTTGTTTTGGACGGCGAATGCGATGATGCAGAACTGCTTAATGAATGGCTGACAAATAAGCGCGGCAAAAAGGCGGAGATATCAGTGCCACAAAAGGGTCGCCAATTAGAGCTTGTAGAGATGTGCAGGAAAAACGCAGCGGAGCATCTTTCCAATAAAACGGGGCGTCCGGTAAGGGAGGTTTCTGCACTCAATGAATTAGCTTCGCTGCTTGGACTGCCTGAGCCGCCTATGTATATAGAATCGTATGACATATCAAATACTGCCGGCAGTGAGAATGTGGCCGGCATGGTGGTGTTTGAAGAAGGCCGTCCGCTTAAATCTGCCTACCGCCGGTTTAAGATAAAAGGATTTGAGGGTCAGGACGACTATGCTTCAATGCACGAGGTAATATCTCGACGGCTAGAGGAGTATGAAAAGCACAAGGATGAGGGCGAAGGCTTTGGCCGGCTGCCTGACCTTATACTGCTGGACGGCGGCAAGGGTCAGGTGTCGGCGGTTATGCCGGCAATTGAAAAGTCGGGCCTTAATATTCCGGTGTTCGGCATGGTGAAGGATTCGAAGCATAAAACCAGCGCCATAACCACCACCGGCAGCGAGATAGCTATTAAATCGACGCGCTCGGCTTATACTCTTGTTTCAAAAATACAAGAGGAGGTGCATCGCTTCGCCATAAGCTATCATCGGCAGCGCCGCTCAAAATCAGCTGTTTCATCCGTTTTGCAGGAAATAGAGGGAGTTGGGAAAAGCAGGGCGTCTGCGCTGTTAAAACACTTTAAATCGATGAAAGCGATAAAAGCAGCATCAATTGACGAATTAGCTTCTGTTAAAGGAATAAGCCGTTCTGCGGCGGAAAAAATATATGAGTATTTTAACGGCGAGGCGGATAATCGCTCGGAACAATAGTCTAATTGATGATGAAATTAGTGTATGTTAAGCGAGAATTTAGACATTACTAGCAAACAATGCGATATAGCTTGCAAAGCGCATATTTAGCAAAGTCGATAATTATATTAAGTGCCGGGAACTGAACCTGATATGCCGGAAATGTGGCAGTGTGTCGGCTTTTCCATTTTTTATCCTTGGTGTATATCAGCACACCGGCAGACTCAAAAGCAAAAATCTATACCTGCCGCAAATACTTTATTGTGAAGCGGTTTTCAGCGAGAAGATTTTTGTTTGAACGAGAGATAAATTGCCGCCTGCCGCATGGCAAAAATTTTTAATGCAGTCCGCGTAGAAAAGTCGCTGAAAACCATATTCTGCTCTGCGTCAGGCAGTTTAATGTCATTTACAAAGCTGAGTCGTAATAATGCTTATCTGGTACAGCGGCAGACAGACAGTTTAGGTTGCGCTGCAATGGGTGATTTACATCCTTGAGTTGGATCAAGATGGGCTCAGTATATCTAATAAATGGATAATTTATGATTTAATAGTCGGGTATCAATATTTGGCTATTTTGATATTTCATAGAAATTCACCAATTTTTGACATTTTGCTTTATCTATTTGGCAGTTTATATGACGTATATATTCCGAAAGGCTCGAAAAATCACAAACAGGTGTTGACAAAACCCCTGTTTTGATGTGATAATATCTATAATTATAAATTACTTAACGGCGGGGATGCTTTTGCGGATAATAACCGGTATTGCTAAGAATAAACCATTAAAATCGCTTGAAGGCGAAAGTGTGCGACCGACTACCTCACGGGTAAAGGAAGCAATTTTCAGTGCAATACAGTTTGATATATTAGAGCGCAGGGTCTTAGACTTATTTGCCGGAACAGGCCAGCTCGGACTTGAGGCGATGAGCCGCGGCGCGAAATCCTGCGTGTTTGTGGATGAAAGTCGTATGGCGGCAGAGGTTATAAGGCAGAATATAAGGGATACAGGCCTTATAGATAATACGAGAGTGGTTAACACATCGGCACAGGAGTATCTTAAAAGATGTGATAATACTTACGACCTTG
>CAJFJP010000096.1 GCA_904384255.1 Candidatus Timburyella stercoris | reverse complement strand
GAACATAACCGGCTTTTTACTTCGAACGGCGACTGTGTTATTTTTATAAACGATATATTTTCCGTGCTGACTATCGCCATTATGCCGCATGAATGCTTTGTCGTTCTGAATGACAGTGTCTTTGCTGAGTCTTTGTCAAAATATATACCTGAATTTTTCGATGCAAAATATCCCGAAAGCAGCCATATAATTATTATCCCTAACAATATCAGAACAATAAAAAACAAATCTTCATTGTGGGCGCCGACAAACAATGACATAATATCGGCGGCTATTGATAACAAAATAAGGCATATAATCTGTGATAGAATAAATTTATGCTCTCTGCCTTTGGCGGGCTTAAGTGAAGGCAATTTATAGCGCATATTCGGCAATAAACTGTTTATAAATCCAAGTGTTTTATCTCTTGATGTTGCTGGCAGCAAGACCGATAATTCGCTTTTGGAGCGCCCATATCCTGAAGCATATATTCTTGTAATATCATGCCTCATAAGGCTCATAAACGGACGCCGAATTATAAAAACCGCAGCGGTGCAGCTTTCTCTAAGCCTTATCTCTCTTTTTGAAATAAGGCCGCAGCTTATATAAACAAAGGCACCGTTTTGATATTCGTTTCTGCTTACATAAAAATTAGAATATTTAAAAAGTGTATATGAAAAGGAAAATAAAAAACCTGCTGCTGCTATGGCCGCTATAACTCCAACAGCCCTCGGCAAAACAAAATCAAGCAGCGATGCTGTGTTATTTATTCCTTCATAAAGCTTATCGGCTATATTTTCTTCGGTAATCTGAGAAATATAGTTAATAACAGAAAACATAAGAGCAGAACCGGTAATAACTGATGTAGCCGATAACGCCATTATACATATTTTTTCAGGACTGAATAAAAATTCAGATGTGTTTTTCTCCTCTCCAAATACCAAACTAATAAGAAAATCATAATCATTTTTAGAAATAATAATCTCAAAGTCAGATTTCTTCCTCTTCCCTGCTTCAGTGTCTATTTTAACATAAACCGCCTTCAATATGTGCTGCAAAATTCCTGAATAAGCCGTAATGTTGGATATTTTATCTATATTTATCATATTGTCCTTCATGAAGAAAAGGCCTTGCCTTGTCCTTATATATGTTTTTAATACATAAATTCTGCAGCGCAACAGCTTTAGAATTGATATTATACCTATTAATGCCATAAAAAATAAATACCATACTGAATCTTCTTTTAGGCTTCCAGATGCAAAAAATGATGCTATGCTTTTAAGCGATGGTATTATAAGTAGGAAAATATATCTCGAAAGAAAATGAATTATCATAATAGGATGTGATTTGATCGCTTTTTGATGTATATTAACGCCTGTTCTGCACTTCATTTTTCTTTCTCCATAAAACTATTTATATACATATTTTTTTTGTAAATATTAACATTTTATTTTACTATATAGTACAACTAAATTATAAAATCGTTTGTGAAATATCTCATCAAACACTTGTTAATATGACTTTAGTATGGGATAATAAAAAAAGTTATGTCGAATTTTGTCAAGAATTTCTTATCGCACTACTAATATACTTCATAAGAGTTTATAAATGTATAAATATCTCGGCAAAACAAATTAAATTTTATATATCTCTGTAAGCAGCGAAAATGCAGTATATTGCTGTTACATTAAACATATTTATCATATTTTACGCTTTATCCAGCGAAAGGAGCAAGGCACAAACGTGGCGCGCAGCACATATGATTAAATAAATTAGTTAATGTGTGCCGCTGTCCTATAATCTCGCTTGTATTCTGCTGCCGCTGAAATGCTGCAAAAATTTTATATCAGCAGCATAAGCTCTTCAGATTTTTCATAGCTTAACAGCGGGATAAAAAAAGAGCTGCCTACACTGCTGAGTCTTATGCTGCAAACCCCAAACATTGCAGCGAGCGGCGACTTTATTTGACTCACATATATAATCTTTTCGCGTTTTATTATTCTGTAATGCTTATAAATTATTCCCCCGGAAATAATTATCCTTTTGTCTGATACTTCTATTCGCTTGTTTTTTATAAAAGCAGGAATAACGAAAAATACAACAGCGAGCGTTAAGCTCACAATAATCAGAAATGTAATTATGCCTGCAATTATGCTGTAAGTAAGAATTATTCCGGCAAATAAAGAAAGCAGAAGCGAGATTAAAATAGTCCATATATTAAGTACATATACAGCCTTGCCTTCTGGATGATATTCTTTCATTTTATATTCCCCGTTTTTAATGTTATTTTCTTCAAAAGCATAAAAAATATGTGTCTTAATTTTCCAGCTCTTATATGGCTTAAATGGCAAATAATATATTTGTAATTTAAACAATAAGATAGGAGAATAGTTATGACATATGAAGTAAATGTATCAGCAGAATTTGAAAACAGGGATTTGGCAGAACGCGCATGCAGACTTATAAGAGATCAGATACCTGGTGTGCACAGCATAACCATTTACATTGGCAGAAAGCAGAACAAAGCATACGGCTACGAATATCCGGCAGCAAAGAATATGGATAACGCTGGCAAGCAGACAATAGGCTTAATAGACAACAAACGTTTTAACGGCATACCATCAATAAATAACTTCCATGACGATTATCTTAATCCTTCAAAAACAGAGCCAGAACTTAGGCGTGCCGCTTATGTAAGCGTGCGTGCGCCGCTTGAATGTCGTCACAGCCTCACATCGCTTATGACTTGCTGCCACGGACTTAAGGTCACTGTTGTAAAGCAGCCTAAGTAACAAGTTTATCTGTATATTAGACTATTTATAATAAATTACTTTTTGCTATGCGTTTTTAACTTAAAATAAAATATTATTGGTAATTAATAAAAATAGTAATATATCACCCTTTAATTATCATATTAATTTATCGGACATTAAAAAGTCCGGGCTTTAACTATAAACGCTGTTTACCGGCGAAGTGGAGGTTTAAAATGAACACATATTATCCCGAGGGGTGGCTGCTTGACAGCGAAGAAAACAACAGCGCAATGAAAAGTGAGCAGTCGCTGCAAGAATGCATTGCAAAAAATCAAATACTTGAAGCAAGGGCAACTCTTTGTGACTCGTCACACAATCTGCACGTTAATCTTGGATGCATGAAGGGTATAATACCGCGTGAAGAGGGTGCTGTAGGTATTAAAGAGGGCACTGTAAGAGATATTGCCCTAATAGCGCGGGTCAATAAGCCGGTTTGCTTCACTGTGCAGTCCATTCAAAAAGATGATGATGGCTCAGATTATGCCATTTTATCAAGGCGTCAGGCGCAGGAATTGTGCAGCAGTGAATATATCTCAAATCTATTACCCGGCGACATTATTAATGCGCGAGTTACACATCTTGAGCCTTTCGGAGCATTTTGCGATATTGGCTGCGGCATAATCTCGCTTATTCCAATAGACATGATATCCGTATCTCGAATATCACATCCGCGCGACAGATTTGCTCCAGGATATGACATAAAAGCCGTTGTTAAATCTGTCGACGCTGACGGACGTATTTCTCTATCTCATAAAGAGCTGCTTGGCACATGGGAGGAAAACGCTGCGGTATTTGAGCAGGGACAGACAGTATCTGGAATAATACGCTCGGTAGAGGACTATGGAGTATTTGTTGAGCTTACTCCTAACCTGGCCGGGCTGGCAGAACCACATGAAAATGTCTATGCAGGCCAGCAGGCAAGTGTATATATCAAAAGTCTTATACCCGAAAAGATGAAGGTTAAGCTTATAATTGTCGATTCCTTTGACGCCGATTACAGTCCTGCCGAGCTTAAGTATTTCCTTACCGAAGGTCATATCGATAGGTGGGTATACAGCCCTGAAAGCTGCGAGAAAGTAACCGAAACAATATTTGAATAATATACTTTAATGAAAGCCTTTTCTTTAAATAATGTATATAATTTTGCAGCTTTATCACTGACTTAGTAATCTTAGCCTGTTTTGATACAGCATTTGTTACATATAAAATCTTATAATTTATATTTTCAAATAGATTTATTGCCGTAAAATTTATGAGGAGCTGCTTGGCAGCTCCTCAAATTTGCTTTAACATATTTTATTTAATGTCAAATTGCTTTACTTTTCCATATAAGCCTGATTAACAGCTAAAGGCTGGACAGGCAAATGAAGGGACTCCACATAAGGAGCAGCAATTGTTATAGTTATTAGACGAACAACCGCACAGCGATGAACCGCTGTTTATGCAGCCGCAGGCGGAGCTATTTGATGCAGATCCGCATGTGCAGCAATTTACATTTGAACAGTTATTAGAAGAACAATCGCAGCACTGGCAAGCGGCCGCCGAGCAATCGCAGCAAGAACAACTGGGAGTACAGCAATCACAGCATGAACAATTTACCGAAGGATATCCGTATGCCGACGCATCGCTTGTAAAACAGCTGCAGCTGGAATTACAACCTTGACAATACATAAGTCAAACACCTCCTCCCTGCTTGTCTACATTACTTATGATATGCAGCAATTATAAAAGTGCGACAGCAAAATTTTGATTTTTATAATATGGTGTGTTATAATAACAAAGCGAGTAAGCTGGACAGCCGCGGCATGTATTTGCTGAGGAAAGTCCGAGCTCCACAGGGCGGGATAACGGCTAACAGCCGCCGAGGGCGACCTTAGGGAAAGTGCAACAGAAATATACCGCCGATAAAACGGTAAGGATGGAAAGGCGAGGTAAGAGCTCACCGGTGTGCGGGAGACCGCACAGCCATGTAAACCCTATCCGGAGCAACACCAACAAGGGACTATACGTCTGCCCGGCGTGTTCCTGAAAGCGTGGCTTAAGCCGTATGGCAACATACGGTTGAGATAGATGGTTGTCATTTTATGCGAAGGTGCATATTCGTATAATTTACAGAACTCGGCTTACAGGCTTAGTCGCTTTATGCACATTGCATCGGATGTTTCCGGTGCTTTTTTATTTGAGATTTACATTATAAGTTTGAGCAAAAATTTTTGCATAGGTAGTCATATGTCTATATAAAAATAATTAGTCAGCTTAAATCTGACTAATTATTTTTAAACGATTATTGGGCAGTATGAAATTATTCTTTAGCTTAAATTTTTTGCAATCTTTTGTAATATTATGAAGAACGATATTTGCATATGATTTTTCTGATTTCTATCAACAGTTTAGTAAGGTAAAAAAGACAAATTCCATTTGGATATTAAAAATTTAAAACGGATTTATCAAAACGGAAAAATTATGTTTTTTACGACCTTTCATATAATGAAGTATGTGCCTGATATCACTATAGCGTTAGTAATAATAACGATAATTAAAATCTGAAAATTGAAAGATATTAACACATGCAAAAATGATAGTGATAACAATAATGATAAGAGCAATCATAAGCCAAATAATCCATGCCTTACATGCAGTTTTAATAAGGCTTGAAGCACATTCTTTATGACCGCTGAATGGAGTCAGAGATACAAGCAATCCTAATATTAAACCCAAAATTGGAATAAAAACACACGCCAAATTTAAAATAAATTTAACTGAAAATTTATCAAGCGGATTGTTATATTTCTCATCCTTCCGCACACACGGCTTTTCGGATTTTAATATTTCAGTACCGCATTTACTGCAAAACTGACTTGACGTTTCATTTTCCTGACCACAAACAGGACATTTTATCATACTCTTTTCCTCCCTATATTTTCATTTTCTGTTCGGCGTCAAACGCTCAAAAACAGCTTTATAAATATTATATCAAATATTTTTAAATAAATCAATACTAATAACTATATTTATAGTTATTAGTATCTTTAAATTTGTAGATATCACTATCAAAATTAATTTGAGGTGATAGCAATGGGTATTGATTATAAGCTAATAGGAAGCAGAATAAAGCTGAAGCGCAAGGCAGCAGGAAAAACTCAGGAGCAGCTTGCCGAAAAGCTTTCCGTTACTGTGGGCTATGTCAGCCAGTTAGAGCGCGGCGTTACCAAAATAAGCTTAGATACTCTTTCGGAAATCTGTTATATTTTAAATTGTGATATGTCATTTTTTATTGCAGGAACGGCAACTGGAGAAATCTCTTACTTGCAGGACGAATTAATAGAAAAGTATTCTTCTCTTACACAAGTTCAAAAAAGAATAATATTAGAAATTATAGATGTTCTTATTAAAAACAGTGAAGATAAAAGTCTAAATAATAAGTAATGGCTTATTTTAAGAAAATTGACACATCTAATTTTTATAACGTTCTGCGATTTTTTAGCCTGATATTTATACATCACCAATCAATACATTATATAAAGCCTTTACTTGTAATATTTTTTCAGTTTAAATTAAATAAAGAATACCCTGCCATGCGTTTATGCACAGCAGGGTATTTTATTATATCTAATTTGCATTTTATTTAAGCTTTGGGTCGTCATCAAATATAGTTTCTGGATTATTTTCTATAACTGAGCGGTGTACCATTTTTCCGTTTTCATATACATATTCTGGAAGCTCGTCTTCTTCAGATGCATTCTTTACAGCTTCGGCCGTCTCTTCTTTATGCTCTTCATAATATGGATCTATTGCATAGCGCTTAATAGACGGATAAGCTATAAAAGCTATTGTATAAAGCACAAATCCTATTAAAAATCCAAATGTCAGTATAATCCATATTGGCACCAGCACCGGCAGCGCCAGCGAAAATATGATAATGAAATATAAAATTGCCACAATAGCCAATAATATCAATGTAATCAAAAAGTTTTTCCACAAGCATACGATTGAAAAAATAGCCGCATTTTTAAAAAGCTGCTTTATATTTAGATCCATACTTACAATCATAAGCCCTATATAATACTGCATGAATAAAAACAGCATGGTA
>CAJFJP010000095.1 GCA_904384255.1 Candidatus Timburyella stercoris | reverse complement strand
GCCATCACCGGCACAAGCTTTTCCACCACTGACGCCAGAGAAAGGAACTGGTGAACGGTCCATCCTGAAGCTTCAATGCTTTCTCTTCTCTGGGAAAGCATCGAGTCAGTATGATCCAGGATCATTTCCGTAACTTCCTCTGCTGTGGCATTGGTATCCGTTATTATATATGTTTCCGGATACAGATATCCTTCAAGGCGATAATATACCCTTTGCACAGGTATCTGCTCTATAAAATCATAATTAAATTCCCCTGATGCGACTGCCTCGTCAAATGAATCGGCTGTACATACACCAGCGTCCACAAGAAGGCTCTTTACCGTTTCCAAATTAGCGCCTTCAGGTATTGTCACCGTTACCTCGTCAGCTGCAAGTCCACCCTCCTGCAACTGAGATATTATGCCTTCGTAACCTATGCTGTTGTAAAAATTATATACTCCGCTTCTAAGACTGCCGTCAACACCCTTTAGCTTGGCAAACATCCTGAATAAAAATGGATGGTCTATCGCGCCTGCCTGCTCTAATGTTTCAGCTATTTCCGCAGTACTGGCGTCTTGTGCAATTACTACCTCACAATACTCGTTTTTGCCAAGCGCCAATACATCCCACAGCGTGGTTATAATCGCCCACGAGAAAAATACAGATAAACCAACTATTAAACCTATCTGTACTATTACGCTTACTATCCATGCATTTGAACGCTTTTTTTTGCCCTTTCTTCCCTTTTTGCCGGACTTGACAGCTCTGCTTTGTAATGCCACTGTATTTGTACGCATGTCTTTAATTCCGTCCGCCGGAATATGTTCATGATGCTTTATTACAAAGTCATCATCTATAAATGTGTCGCCTTCATCAGCGCCAAAATTCAGCGCATCAGATGGAGATGCTTTAAAATCTGTCTCTTCTGAATTGGAAGCGCTTTTCGGCATGAACATATCAAAGTCATATTTCCCAATACTTTTATCCTTGTCATCGGAGTTTAGATTGTTATCCTCCCTAAACTCGTCAAGTATTTTGTCTATTTCCTTGTCATGCTCGTCGCCGTGAAAATTGAAATTTTCTTTCATATTATCAGCCCTTTATTTATAAACAAATGACAGTAACAATCACACTCTAAAATTCATATACTGTAACAAAAGTGCAGCAGAAAAATCGCACTTTTGATATATATTTTTTAGAGGTGAATTTTATGTGTTTTGGTAACAATAACAACTGCTGCTGGATTATAATTTTAGTACTTATACTTTGCTGTTGCTGCAACAATTAACAGTTAGTTAAGTATCCGCCCTGCCCTATTTGCGGCAGGGCTTTTGCTTATCTATACGGCTACCGCAACTCCTTATATACCTGTCTGTTATTATAACATCTACCGCCTTGTCAAAACGGCCATGCCACAGACTCCTCTTTATCTGAAACGAATATGCAAGGCCTGCCGTTTTGCCGCTGTACCTTGATAAAAATCTATCATAATAACCCTTGCCAAAACCTAGTCTATAGCCATTCAAATCATAGCACAGCGCCGGCACTATGCACAGTCCGTTTCCATAATCAGTGAACTTTTCGCTATACAGCGGCTCCGGCTCCAGTACACCAAATGCACCAGGACTCAAATCTTTTGCTGACTCTATATAATAAAAATCAAGATCCGTTACATCTGTCCTACAATATGGCACCGCTACTTTTTTGCCGTCAGAGAGCGCACTTTCCAATATATAGCTTGTGCTTATTTCTATGCCTTTAGACATATATATGAGCAATGTGTCCGCCTGTTTATAATCTTTGCATCGGAGAAAGCGCTTGGCTATCGCTGTATCAAGCCACTCTTTCTTTTCTGCCGGCATTGCTGACCGCTCTTTTTTGCATTTTTCCCGCAGTGTCTTTTTATATTCCCTTATATCTCTTATTTCCGGCATTGCATGCCCTTTCTTATGTTTTCTGCTGTTTCTTTTCCTGCCAAATATTCTACCATTTTCAGCGCAAAATCCGTTGTTACACCTGGGCCGCGGCCGGTAATCACATTGCCGCTCTGCACTACGTATTCTCCGCTTAGCCTTGCGCCTTTAAGTTCGCTCTCAAAGCCCGGATAACACACAGCTTCTCTGCCATCTAAAATCCCGCTGTGGCCCAGCACAGACGGTGCAGCACAGATTGCCGCGCATAGCTTTCCTGTATTATTTGCATAATCTAAAAATTCATGCACCTTTAAAGATTTATCCAAATTAACCATTCCAGGCATGCCCCCTGGCAGTGCAACCGCTTCAAGCTCCTCATCCGGCGTTATTTCATCCGCTAAAACATCGGCTATAACTTCTACACCATGCGAGCCGCAAACCGTTTTAGAGCCTACTGATGCAGTTACAACCTTGATGTTCGCCCTTCTTAATATATCTATTATTCCTATTGCTTCTATTTCCTCAAAGCCATCGGCTAAAAACACATATACCATAGCTGTCACCCTTTAGCTTATTATTTTTTCTACATACTCCACTATTCTTTTATGTATCTCTTCTACCGGCAGCGGCTCCCTCTCCGCTGCACAGTTTATTACATGCCAGCCGAGCCTCTCTGCCGCATATAAAGCTGATACCCGGCTTATCTCTAAATATCTGCGGTCCTTTTCGTGTATGTCACGCTTGTCCTCATCGCCGCTGTAGCGCTTAGATATAAGCCGGCTGGAAACAGATGACGGCATATCTAAATATATTACGGCGTCCGGCTTGGGAAGGCCGACCTTATTAAACTCCAAATCATAAAGCCAGTCAAGATATGCATCCCACTGCCCTTCCGGCAGTTTGCACGTCTGATGCACGGCGTTTGACGTAGTATATCTGTTTGCAACTATCACTGCGCCGTTTTCGTAATACTCGCCCCAGCTTGTTTTAAAGCTGGCAATCCTGTCAACCGTATAAAACAATGACGACGCATACGGACCTACATCACCCGGCTTGTCGCCAAACTTTCCTGAAAGATACATCTTTACAAGTGCGCTTGACTGAGATGAATAGTCCGGAAACGATACATACTTTACAAGACGCTCTCCGTCCTTTAAATAAGTATACAGCTTTTCAGACTGTGTCTGCTTGCCGCTGCCATCCAGTCCCTCTATTACTATCAGCTTGCCGCGCATATTCGTCTCACTCTCATTCACATCATTATTCATTAATTATATCAAACATATATTATTTTATCAAACACTATTTTGACGCATTTGCCGGCTCAGCACATTTTTCACCCGCCAAAGATACTGCGCTGTTTTTATAGGCACTTGTATCACCGCATGTTATATCTATGCAACTGCCAGAATTATTATCTGTACTTTCAATACTTAAAACAGCCTTATCAACTTTATACACTCCGCACTGTTTCATGTCCTCCAGCTCTGTCTTTGAGGAAAACATAGATGTATTATTGTCACTGTCCATCAAATCTTCTACAGCCTTACCAATGTTTTCCTCTGCACTGTCTGCGCTTAGTGCCGCCGTTCCATTCTCTGTCTTGTTATCTTGTTTTATTTTTGCTGCGGAGCTCTCTGTCTCGTCTAACTTGCCGGATTTGCCCTTTAGGAGCCTGTCTCTTAATCTATAAATAAATCCGGGTATTATTAAAAACTTATTGACACCTATTGCTATTATAACGCCTATCACTGTCTCAAAAATTCGGTAAAGTGCATATATTAACGGATCTCTGTCGCCCATTACCGATATTACAACTGTGAACACCACACAAGCCATTGCACAAGAACGCTGCTTTTTCGTTATATTGCATATCACCATACAGGCTAATATGCCAAAAAAGATTATTATTATCTGTACAGGCCACGGCACATACGGTAAAGCAAAAAGGACAAGTATTCCTATCGCACCGCCGACAGCATTGCCAAAAAGTCGGAAAAGCCCAGATGTAACACTGTCCTCCACAGTATTTTGCATACATATAATAGCCGCAGCACAGGCATAAACGGGTATGGAATTGGCCTGACTGAAAAATGGAAAATCCACCAGCATGTGTAATATTGCAAAAAAGACAAAACACAGTGCAACCGATACCGCCGTCTTTAATGAGCGCATGCCAAGGCCGGGTATTTTTTTTACCGCTTCTTTGGACATATTCATTCCTACGCCGCAGCCGTGTGCGGCCGCCTTTCAGATCATTTTTATATACATTATAATCTAATTTATTATTTTTATCTACAAAAGCAGCAATTTTT
This sequence comes from Candidatus Timburyella stercoris, assembly GCA_904384255.1. Classification (GTDB taxonomy): domain Bacteria; phylum Bacillota; class Clostridia; order Oscillospirales; family Acutalibacteraceae; genus Timburyella; species Timburyella stercoris. Next base: position 2,735 of record CAJFJP010000095.1, on the reverse strand, counting down.
AACCTTTATGTAATATTTATTACAAATATTTATAATATTAGACAATGACTGCACTTAGCACATAAACTTTCGTATACTTATTTTTTTAATAATATGCCGAAAACAAACATTTCGCATAAAAGGCTTTTTCAAAGCTTTTATTGCTGTAAAAACTAAACGTCCCGCCTTAGTACAGCAGTATAAAAGCATAATTTAGCTAAAAAGATTATATCTGGCATTATTGCATTGCTTTACTGTAACAATATATTTTAAAAAATTAGAGCAAACGATAATACTATATGTAATAATTGCAGCAATCTTTACCTTATCATTAGAGGCGGTTAAATGCACTGGATTACCGTCTCTTTATAACATTCTTCACATCACTTTCTGCGCCATTTCGCTCCCTGTGGAGTATCCTCTACTATTACGCCCATTTCGTTTAAAATATTCCTTATTTTATCCGCTCTGGCATAGTTCTTCTCTGACTTTGCAGCCGCGCGCTCAGATATAAGCCTTTCTATCTCAGCATCGTCATCGCCGGCTCCGTTTTTGCTGTCCGGCTCTTCATAAATTATGCCAAGCACATTATTAAACTCGTCAAAAAGCTTTAAGGCGTTTTCAGCCGACTCTTTATCCATCTTGTTTTCAACAGCAACATTTACCGACTTTACCATTTCAAACATTATGCCTATAGCGTCGGCTGTATTTAAGTCGTCGTCAAGCGAAGTGATAAAGTCTGACCTGAAACTGTCAAATTTAACCTTTTCTCCTGACTGCGGTGCGTTTTGAATATAAAACTCCAAATTTTCACGGCAGGTTTTAAGGCGCTGCAAAGCACTGATATTCTGCTGCATTATACCCTCAGTGAAATTTATCGGACTGCGGTAATGCGACGCCAGCAGCGTAAACCGTATAGGCTCGTAGCCGTATTTTTGCGCTATCTCGCGCACAGTGAAAAAGTTTCCCTTCGATTTTGACATCTTCTCATTATTAAAATTTACATGACCGTTATGCATCCAGTAGTTTGCAAACTCACAGCCGTTTGCGCACCGTGACTGCGCCGTTTCATTCTCGTGATGCGGAAACATTAAATCGCGGCCGCCGCAGTGTATGTCTCTTGTATTGCCTAAATATCTCCGCGCCATTGCCGAGCACTCTATATGCCAACCGGGGCGGCCTGGGCCGAACGGAGAGTCCCACGACGGCTCGCCTGGCTTTGCGCCCTTCCAAAGTGCAAAATCAAGCGGACTGCGTTTTAAGTCCGATACCTCTATCCGCGCGCCCGACTGGAGCTGCTCTATAGACTGATGTGATATGTCGCCGTAGCCCTTTGCCTTGCTTGTGTCAAAATAAACGTCGCCGCCCGACTGATATGCACAGCCCTTATCTATAAGCGTCTTTATTATATCTATTATTTCATCTATGTTTTCCGTAGCGCGCGGAGCTATGTCCGGCGGCATTACATTTAGACCGGCAGCGTCCTTTTTATACTCCGATATATATTTCTCCGCAAGCTCTTTTACGGTTATACCCATTTCATTTGCGCGATTTATCATTTTGTCGTCTACATCTGTAAAATTCTGTACAAACTTCACCTTATATCCACGCCATACAAGATACCGGCGCAGTACATCAAACACACAAAGCGGACGCGCATTGCCTATGTGTATCAGATTATATACCGTAGGGCCGCAGGCATATATTTTTACCGTATCGCCTATAGGTATAAATTCGTCCTTGTTTCTGCTCATGCTGTTATATATCTTCATAACGCACCACCCATTTCTATTTTATTTTTACATATCGTTATAAGCAAAATATGTTTGAATACTATCTATTATATAGCTATGCCTGTTAGACAGGTTTACATTTAAACATTGAGCCTTAAATGTATCCCGCTTAGTGCCGCTCACACATCTATAATAATTTCACAAATCGGCTCTCTGCTCTTTTGCATATGGCCTGCCTTAACAAATAATTTACTGCTGTATCTTATTATCTTTAACTATGTGGAATTTACTTCCTATTATTCCATACATCAATTTATATATAAGCAGTCCAGCAGCAGTGCCTAAAGTATTCAGTATTAAATCATCTATATCCGTGCCTCTCGACAAAAACAGCTGGCTAAGCTCTATAAACAATGATATTAAAAAACCCGTTAATATGACATGTCTACCCTTTATTTCCCAAAGGGCCGGCAAACAGAAGCCTATTGGCATAAACATAACTATGTTGCCGATAAAGTTTATTAAAAAATAATTTATATTATTATTTTCAAAAACTTCTTTATATGTGTCGTATAAAACTTTAAACGGTATAATGTTAACCGAGCCAACACCGCTCGTTTGAATAGCCAAACCGCCGTTTAAGCCTATTTCTAGCTTTGGTATCACCGTTTGCGATGCAAGGCCCGCTAAAAATGCGGTAAACAATAAAAATAAAATTTCATGCTTTAAGTTAATTTTACATCCTTTCACTCTTACAATTATTATCCTTGCTATTATAAAAACAAAAATTGCTATAAGCATATATGGAATCATATTAACTATATAGCTTATTATCCTTCCCATTGTTTTTCACACTCGCCACTTTACAGTTTAAATCATAGCTGAGATTGCACTTTATTTTTTAAAAAATCTGCGCACTTTTTTATATCTTTCATATTTGGGTGCCCCTTTGCTATGCCGCCGATTATTTTAAACGGTCCATAAGTGTCATAGCCCTTGCACTGATATATTCCAAGTACTTTT
>CAJFJP010000094.1 GCA_904384255.1 Candidatus Timburyella stercoris | reverse complement strand
TGCCCTTATTGAAAGACTTACGCGCTTATTTTCAAAGTCTATCTCGGTTATCTTAGCTTCAAGCTCCTGGCCTATCTGAAGCTCGCTTGCCGGATTTTCAATGCGATGGTCGGCTATCTGAGATATATGTATAAGTCCGTCTATGCCGTTTATAACATTGACAAAAGCGCCGTACGGCTTGATATTGACTACCTTTACCGGTACTACCTGTCCAACGCTGTAGCCGTTTTTAAGTATATTCCAAGGATTGTCCTCTTCCTTTTTATAGCCGAGTGATATCTTGCGCTTTTCAGTGTCGATGTCCTTTATATATACCGTGACTTTGTCACCTATCTTAAGAACATCCTCCGGAGTCTTTATGCGCGACCACGAAAGCTCTGATATATGTATCATGCCGTCTACCGGGCCTAAATCAACAAATGCGCCATATGATGTCATTGATTTAACGGTACCCTCATATGTCTGGCCTATGGCAAGATTATTCCAAAACTCGTCTTCTCTCTCCTTGCGCTGAGCCTTTAAGAATTTGCGTATCGAGCCGACAGCTCTGCGGCCGCGGTTAATCTCAATAATCTCAATTTTAACCTGCTTGCCTACCAGCGGCTCAAGTGAATCGCCCCTTGAAAGAGATGCATGTGAAGCAGGGATAAATATCCTTACACCATTAGCCAGCGCCTGAACGCCGCCCTTTACAACACTCTTTACTACTCCGTCTACCGGCTCGCCGCTTTCCTTTGCCTTAAGTATGTTATCCCAGCCGGCCATCGCCTCATAACGGCGGCGTGAGAGTGTTACTATACCTTCTGCATCGTTTGTCTTTATAACTACTAAATCCAGCTCGTCGCCAACTTTCACTATATCTTCTGGCTTTACACCAGGATCATTTGAAAGTTCGCTTACCGGAATTATGCCTGCATGCTTGCGTCCTATATCTACCTGTACCTCGGTGGGGTTTATCGACATAACCACACCCCGTACCTTCTGGTCGGAATTAAGACTATTTAAAGAAGCTTCCAGCGCTTCTTCAAAAGTCATATCGTCAAAGGACTTCTGAGGCGCTGCCTGCTGTTCAGCAGCCGCAGTCTCTTCCACCGGCGCAGCCTTTACCTCCTCATCAGTTTCCTTCATTGTGTTTACATTTTCTTCCGACATCGTGTCTAGAACCTCCTTTATTATATGGGCGGGCGTGGAAGCACCTGCAGTGACCCCTACGCACCCGGCGCCTGCCAATACATCAATTGGCAGCTCTGCTGCGGTTTCTATAAGATATGTAGGCGCATATCTTTCGCTTACATCCTTAAGCTTTGCCGTATTAGAGCTTTGACGTCCCCCGACTACTATCATCACATCCGCTTCCTTCGCTATGTCGGCAGCTTCTGTCTGACGTTCAGCAGTCGCTTTACATATTGTATCAAAAACTATCAGATTTGTACACACTTTTTTTAATTTTTTCTTGCACTCATTCCATATTTTTTGATTAAATGTTGTCTGAGATATTGCCGTAATGGGACAATTTACGTCAATTTCTCCCGATAATAGCAGTTTTTCAAGCTCATTCTCATCTTTAAAAACCTTGCTCTCACCAGGATAGTGCCCTACAATCCCACGTATCTCTGTATGGCTGGCATCGCCGGCAACAAGCAACAGCCTGCCGTCGTCCCATGCTTTTCTAGCAATCTTATGTATTTTTCCTACATATGGACATGTTGCGTCAACAACATCTATTCCACGTTCTTTGGCTTCATTATACACCGATACAGGCGCACCGTGCGAGCTTATCACCAGCGTACTGCCTTTGGGTACATCGTTTACCGACACAGCTATTGTCGCGCCTTTTTCTTCAAGCTCTTTTACAAGCTGCGGATTGTGTATAATAGGTCCTAAAGTATATACTCTCTCGCTGCTTTTAAGAAGCTGTTCAACCATTTTAACGGCACGGTCGACGCCAAAGCAGAAACCCGCCGTCTCAGCTATCAGTATTTTTTTCATGGCCCATACCCCACAAGCGCTTTATCTCATCCATAATTTTAACCGACGCCGCTTTGTATTCGCTTCGACCCCCAGCCTCACTCATGCCAAGTTCATCGTATTTTATCAATTTGCCGTATCTTACCGTCGTAAGCTTAAAAGGTTTTATCCTTCCCTTTGCATATATTCCAACCGGCAGAATATCAGCCTTTGCAGCATGCGCTATAAGCGCTATGCCAGCCTTTGCATTCTGCGGTGTATAATCCCTTGAACGCTTGCCCTCCGGAAAAATGCCGAGTATTTCCCCATTTTCGACCAAATCTATAGCATAGTTTACACTTTCTATATCGCCGGCGCCGCGCTTTACAGTAAACACATGGAACTTTTTAAAAAACCACTTTGCTATTCCCTTTTTCATAAGCTCTTCTTTTGCCATAAAATATATCCTACGCGGACAGGTAAGCAGCAAAAACACAGGGTCAAGCAATGCTGTATGGTTTCCGCATATTATAAAACCGCCGTTTTTTGGTATATTCTCTTTTCCTATCACTCTAAGCGGGAAAATTATGCGGGCAATTGGCTTTGCTATTGTTATAAGAATTCTGTCGAACATAATACAGTCTCCCTGTCTCTGTTTACTTAATTTCATCACTATGTTTTTTCAGGAAATTTCCTCCTGAATAAGATATTTCTTACCCACTAAATTATAATAGCTATGCATTATTTTATAATGCAGTTAAGCAATCTCAGCGCCATTGACTGCTAACTAATAACAGCCTTTGACTTGTCAAACGGAGGCAATAATTTGTATTAAAGCTGTATACTGCGGATTTAGGATGACACATCGAATATAAATAAAGCTAAGCTTCCGCAACCTACAGATACACTTCAATAATAACGTCATATTGTAAGTTAAGGATAATCCGTCAAGTGGCTGTCAAAGCGGATAAAGTCAGACCTTATATATCTGCTGACTGCGCTTCTTCCGCAAGGATAACAAGCGCAGTCAATATTGTCTGAAAAAGCTATATTTAACTGAGCGTCGAATCATGCCGCCGGAACAGCCGCTTGTATTGACTGCCGATATTATGGCTACACATTTACATTAAATCCGTCATGCAGTTTAAAATGCCGATTAGTATATCTTAAATACCAACATTTTAAAATATTAATATGATAATAAATTCTCGGCCGTGCCGCAGAACAATGACTCACGCTTTATTCAGAAAAAATTTAAATACAGTCTATCCTGCTTTTTATAGTATTAACGATAATCTCCACTGATTTTTCCAGTGTATTTCCCGTAGTATCTATTAATATAGCATCTTCAGCGGCTTTCAGTGGAGACGCAGCACGATGAGAGTCGTTATAATCTCTCTGTTTTAAATCGGACAGCACGCCTTCGTATGTCACATCCTCGCCCTTTGCTATAAGCTCGTCATACCTGCGGCGTGCTCTGTCTTCGGAAGATGCAGTGAGAAATATTTTTATCTGCGCATCCGGCAAAATTGTGGTGCCAATGTCTCTACCGTCCATTATAACATTATTTTCCGCCGCAAGCTTTCGCTGCGTGTCGAGCAAAAACTGCCTTACAGCCGGGTGCGCTGATATATCCGACGCCGCCTTTGATATCTGAGGAGTACGTATATCGTCCGTTACATCTTCGCCGTTTAAATATACGCGCTGATGCCCGCTCACATATATCATTTCTATAGACACGTCTCTCAATATACTCTCTGACTGCTCTGCGTTTTGCGGGTCAACTCCACAGCGTACAGCATAAAGTCCCACCGCACGGTACAACGCGCCTGTATCAACATATATATATCCGAATTTTTCCGCCGCAAGCTTTGATATCGTGCTTTTTCCTGCGCCTGAAGGGCCGTCTATCGCTATATTTATCATTTTGCGTCAATCCTTTGTTTTATATAATTTTATAATATGCTGTGATGCGGCAGCGCTCACCGCGCCAACCGTCGTCTAATTTAATACCGGCGTTAGCAAGCGATTTTTACTCATAGCGATCCTGTCCTATACTGCCAATTCCTTCTGTAATTTTTACGTAGACCTCGCGCTGCTGTGCAAAGAATATCTCTTATATTCTGCCATTATTAGATGCTTTAAAACATTCGATTAATATGCTGTTCATCATATTTCACCGGTACTGTCGGCTTATTAGAGGTGTATATCATGTAATATTAAGCATTTACAGGTATGCCAAATTCATTTTACCATTAACAGAGCCGGATTTATATAACAATGATAAAATTTTGTTGACCCAAGCCGCTGCTTTTTGCATGGAGCAAACAATAATTAACCGATGCTTATAAAATTGCACTGGCAGCATCAATCATCTGATAAAATATTCTCTCCAGCAATATAGCCTGTAGAAAAGGCTATCTGCAAATTATATCCGCCAGTATATGCGTCCGCATCCAGCACCTCGCCGGCAAAAGCCAAGCCATGCACCTTGCGCGATTGCATTGTTTTAGGATCAATCTCTTTTAAATTCACCCCGCCGCGGGTAATAACAGCTTCATCATAGCCTAAATAGTCCTTAACTGTTATTGTCATATCTTTTAGTGTATTAGTCAATGCCATGCGATATTCCCGCGTCATTTCAGATGCATTTATGTCAGATGGTATTCCTGCAAGACTCAGCACTACCGGTATCATTCTATGAGGCATTAAATCTGTCAATGCGTTTTCTATATTTTTAGCAGAATATTTGACTAAATCCCTGTTTATTCTATCATACAATTTTTTATTATCAAGTGCCGGCTTTAAATCTATATGAAATTCATATATACCTGCTTTCATATCATCTATGTGTGCGCTGGCGCTTAACACAAGCGGACCGGATATTCCATAATGCGTAAAAAGCATTTCGCCGAAGTCGTTAAATATCGCTTTTTTTACACCGCGCTTTACAAGCTTTACGGCGACATTTTTAAGCGTCAGCCCCTGCAGCTTTCTGCACCAGCCTTCTCTAATAACAAGCGGGACAAGCGACGGGGTAAGCTCGGTTACACCATGTCCCGCTGTGCGCGCAAATTTATAGCCGTCGCCGGTTGAACCGGTACCGGGATAAGAGAGGCCGCCTGTGCATACTATCACAGCATCAGCATATATTTTTTCTCCCGCTGATGTAATTACCCCTTTTACAGCTCTATCATTTATTATTATATCTGATATTTCACTATTTTTATACGCTGCACCCGATTTATCGGTAAACCGTTTAAGCGCATCTACAATGTCCGCCGCCCTGTCCGACTGCGGAAATACTCGCCGGCCACGCTCGGTTTTAAGAGGTACGCCCAGCTTTTCAAAAAACACCATAGTGTCAGATGTATCAAACGCTGAAAAGGCAGAATATAAAAATTTCCCACCGTGTACTATATTTGCTATCAGTGTCTGTATATCGCAGTTATTAGTAAGATTGCACCTGCCCTTTCCGGTTATCATAAGCTTTCGGCCGGGGCGTGTGTTTTTATCATATATTATAACATCCAATCCGCGTCTGGACGCGCAGCCTGCGGCCATAAGTCCTGCGGCGCCGCCGCCTATAACTATTACTCTACCTTTCATCTATTTCCCCTATTAATCACTTTTTCTCTTATATTGTATTTACTATTCATTGTTCAAAACTGTACGGCATGCTTTATTTAGAGTACTATTTAAAATTTCCGCAACAGTAAAGTCTGCATTGATGTTAATCTTCTGCATAAATTTCAGATAAGTTGAGGCTGGCAATGCCTACAGCAGATTTAAGAGTGCGGCATCACTTACAGCATACCGGTATCCGCGCCGCCGTCTTTTGTATATATCCATCTTATGCTGTCGCCATCCTTTAGCTCATATGCGCCGCAGCTTACATTTGACTGCGATGTATCATCATTTACAAAATAAAGCCATCCGCTCATAGCGCCGTAATCAAACTCATATATTCCATTTATTCCTGATATATATGCAGATTTGCCAATGCCTGTATAATCAAATGTTATTTTAGCCTGGCGCAAAACATATACAGTAGCGTCAAAGACCGTACTGCCGCTGTTTATTCCTACATCATCTTCGCAGATTATTTCGCCGTCGGGACCAGTTATCTTTACCGAAACATTACCAATGCTCCCCTCTCCCGACGCAGCGGCGTTTATGCTCTGCGAGCATGCGCATAGACTAATTAATATTATTATTAAAAATATTCCTAATGTAAATCTGCTTTTTGACATATTCATTTCTCTCCTAAAAGCTTCTGTTAGATTTGTTCATAATATAAATCTCAGGCACCATTATAAGTACATGCCAAAATTTAGGATTTACCGCCTTTGTTTTCATTTGCAGATTTTTTATAGCATATTACTCCCGCCGAAATAAGCGCCGCCAGCATTGTTGCAATAATGGCTGATGCAGCGGCAATATCCACAATTCCAATGTCATCTTGAGATAAAACATCGTCAAATATGCCGCTGTATGGCGTATTGCCGCTTTTTAAAGCTGACAGTGCCATTAATGCCTGCTCCGTTGCCATAATATCCGCCTCACCGCTTTTTATATGGCTAAAGCCATCCGAGCATTCAAACTGAAGCAGTGCATCTATAAGCGAATTGTCATTTTTTATAAAGCTTTCGTCATATATATCCACGCCGCTGCTTATTAAAGCGATTATCGTCTGTGCAGTAGATTCACAGTTGCTTATTTCCATGCTTGACATGCTGCCATCATCATTTTGTACCGATGACAGATATTCAATTCCCATTGATACCGCTTCACTTTTTAAACCAGCTATTGAAAGCGCCGTAACCGCCATAGCTGTAATATCCGTATCTGGCTCTACATCCTTTGCAAGCGAAAAACCGCCGTTTTCATGCTGATATTCCACAATCAGGTCTGCAAGCGCATCCTTGCTCCAGCGGACATCCTCAGTACTCGTTTCACACAGCAATATTAGTGCAAAAATAGGACCGTTTATGCCTGTTTCATCAATTTTTTCACTGTTTAGTATCTCTTCCGCCATCGACTTATAGTCTATGTTATTACCACTCGCAGCGTAGTTCAGCAAAGTGCCAATTTTATTTGTAATG
>CAJFJP010000093.1 GCA_904384255.1 Candidatus Timburyella stercoris | reverse complement strand
GTCTCCGCCCTGGATCATAAAGTCATTTATCACACGATGAAAAGTCAAGCCGTTATAATATCCATTGCTTATCTGAGCCTTGAAATTCGCGACAGCCAGCGGCGCAGATTCTTCAAAAAGACGTATCTTTATTGTGCCCTTGCTGGTATTAAGCACAGCTATTTCCTCACCGCTCTGCGGCAAATCAAACTGAAAGCCCAGCTCGTCATCTGTGCGTGAGCCATTTTCACCCGGCTCGGTATATGATACCGATGGTACGCTGCCGTTTGACTTGTCAGATGAGGAATTGCATCCCACAAGCGCCACTATTGCCGCGCAGGAAATTAACGCAATAATCTTTTTCATATTCATATTTACCACCTCTCAGCATTTTCCTATATCAGTGCGGAAATGCATGCCGTTAAAACTGATTTTTCCAATATGGTCATATGCAATCTCCAGCGCCTCTTCAACCGTCGGAGCTGTCGCTGTTATGCCCAGCACTCTGCCCGACGACGTCAAAAATCTTCCGTCGCTGAGCTTGGTCCCTGCATGATATACCGTCACTCCCTCAGCTCCGCCGCTTTTGTCAAGGCCCTTTATTATCATACCTTTTTCAAATTTGCCGGGATATCCTCCTGACGCCAGCACTACACAGGCAGCGGCTCCGTTATCCCACTTTATATCTATTTCATCAAGCTTTTCATCAATCACGGCGTTTATTATATCAACTAAGTCTGTCTTAAGACGAGGCATTACCACCTGTGTTTCGGGGTCGCCAAAGCGGGAGTTGTATTCAATTACCTTTGGACCATCGTTCGTCAGCATAAGTCCAAAATACAAGCAGCCTTTAAAGGGACGCCCTTCTGCCGCCATGGCTTTAACAGTGGGTACAAATATTTTTTCCATGCAGATTTCAGCAATCTCATTTGTGTAATAAGGATTGGGGCTTATTGTACCCATTCCGCCAGTGTTCGGCCCAATATTGCCGTCAAATACACGCTTAAAATCCATTGAAGATACCATGGGCTTAACGGTTTTGCCGTCGCAGAAGGCTAACACCGATACCTCCGGTCCGGTAATATACTGCTCAATGACTATCCTGCTGCCTGATTCGCCGAAAATTTTATCCTCCATAAGCGAGGATATTGCCGTTTCCGCCTCAGACATACTTTGCGCTATTATAACGCCCTTGCCGAAAGCCAGGCCATCCGCCTTTATAACAGTGGGAAATTCATTTTTGCTCTTTATATATTCCAGCGCCGCCTGCGGATTGTCAAACACTTCATACTCGGCTGTAGGTATGCCGTATTTCTTCATAAGATTTTTGGCAAAAACCTTGCTGGCCTCAATCTGTGCCGCTGCCTTAGTAGGTCCAAAAGCGCGCACGCTCTCTGCTTCAAGCTCATCAACCATGCCGTCGGCCAGCGGATTGTCCGGCGCAACAAATACAAGGTCGACATTCTCGCGCTTTGCAAGCTTAACCATACCGGATATATCCTCAGCAGACACATCAAAGCAGCGTGCATCGCAGGCTATTCCGCCGTTGCCGGGTGCGCATATTATTTCAGGAGCATATCTGCTCTCTTTAAGCTTTTTTATGAGCGCATGCTCGCGGCCGCCGCCGCCAACCATAAGTATCTTCATTTTTTGCTTCCTTTCATTTCTTTCAAAATGCATTTAAAAATGCCTTATTGTGCCGGAGATATTAATTATTGATGGCACAATGCGCTGTTAAAAGTTAAAACTGCAAATATTATAAAGACAAAGCAACTTGTACAGCAAACAGCAAAGTGTATAGCGTCAAAATGTGCATTTTTTTAGCGTATCACCTGCATATTTTGAAAAATATTTTCACACAAATCGCCAAAGCGGCGTTATAATCAGCTTTATACATTCCTACTAATTAATTAAACTATAATAAATATATCTTTACAGCTGATTTTTGCCGCTCTGTAACCGTTTTAGAAAATTCTGCCCCGGGCTGCACTGCTGTAAAAATTAGTGCTTAAAGTGCCTCATGCCGGTAAATACCATTGCTATGCCGGCTTCGTTGCATGCCTTAATTGAGTCCTCATCTCTTATAGAGCCGCCCGGCTGGATTATAGCCGTGATACCAGCCTCTGCCGCAGCCTTTACGCAGTCGTCAAACGGGAAGAAAGCGTCCGACGCCATTACCGAGCCTGCAGCTGCGCCGTTTGAGTATTTTATAGCAAGCTCCAGCGCGGTGATGCGGTTGGTCTGTCCGGGGCCTATGCCCACAGTGCGGTTGCCCTTAGCCAGCGCAATGCCGTTGGATTTTACATGCTTTACTACCTTCCACGCAAATTTGAGCTGCTTTAGCTCTTCTTCCGTCGGGCAACGCTCGGTAACACACTTAAGCTCATCCTCATTGAGCAGCTTTGTATCAAGCTCCTGTACAAGCAGACCTCCGGCCACTTTTTTCATGTCAAGCATATCCGGCGAGTTTTTGCGCGCCGCCGCCGGAAGCTTAAGCAGCCGTATATTCTTCTTTTTAGTGAGTATCTCCAGCGCATCCTGCTCAAAGTCGGGCGCTATTATTATCTCAAGGAATATTTTTGCAAGCTCCTCCGCCGTTGCCTTGTCGACAGGACGGTTGAGCGCCACTATGCCGCCGAATATCGATACGGGGTCTGATTCATAAGCGTTCATATACGCCTCATGTATTGTCTCGCCTATGCCTACGCCGCAGGGATTTGCATGCTTTACAGCAACCGCCGTCGGTATCTCGTCGCCAAACTCCTTGAGTACGTCGAGCGCGCCGTTTGCGTCATTTATATTATTGTAAGAAAGCTCTTTGCCATGAAGCTGCTCCGCCGCAGGAAGCGTATTGTCGGCAGCATCTATCTCTTTATAAAACGCCGCCTTTTGGTGCGGATTTTCGCCGTATCTCATCTCCTGCACCTTTTCATATGTTCGGGTAAAGTTCTCCTCAAACGGAGAATCTCCGCGCTGCTTGCGCATATATTCCGCAATCATTGCGTCATATGCAGCGGTGTGGTTAAACACCTTGCCGCTAAGGCGGAACTTTGTCTCTTTAGAGACCTCACCATTTTCCTTATATTCGTCTATAACCGTGCCATAGTCGGCCGGGTCGACTATAACGCATACATCCTGCCAGTTTTTTGCCGCCGAGCGTATCATTGTCGGGCCGCCGATGTCTATGTTCTCTACCGCTTCCTCAAGCGTTACGCCGGGCTTTAATATAGTGCTTTTAAAGGGATATAGGTTCACAGCGACTACGTCTATAGGCTGCGCACCTATTTCCTTAAGCTGACGCATATGCTCTTCATTAGACCTCATAGCCAAAATGCCAGCATGTATAAGCGGATGCAGCGTTTTTACCCTGCCGTCAAGACATTCTGGGTAAGATGTAATATCGGATATGCCTATAACATCTATTCCGGCGGCGGTCAGCGCTTTGGCAGTACCTCCGGTGGAGATTATCTCGAAGCCCAAGTCCTTAAGCCCCTTTGCAAATTCTACTACTCCGGTTTTGTCAGATACGCTTATTATAGCTCTTTTTTTCATATATGTTCCCCTTCCCGTGCGGTACTACGCCGCATGTTTTATTATAAGTCAGCAAATGCTTTTACACAAGCTGCTCAATTTATATCTCTTAACGCTTATTAAAGCTGTTTTTAATAAGGCATTATATGTAACCGCCGCTTAAATCTTATTATATCAGCATATATTGCCGATAAGATACATCTGCCGTTAATATCTGCAAACGACACAGATGAAGCAATAATCTGTCCGTTAAAGCCGTATTATGGATTTATAACAGCAATATTGCCCTTTACCGTAATTTTGTCCTCACAGAACTTGCTGACCGCAAGCGGCAGCAGTACATGCTCGCACTCACGCATCACGCGCTTTTGCAGTGTTTCTGGAGTATCGTCCTCCATTACCTCCACCGCGCGCTGCATAAGTATGGGTCCGCCGTCGGCTATTTCATTTACGAGATGCACCGTCGCGCCTGTCAGCTTTACGCCGCGGCTCAGCGCTGCCTCGTGTACCTTAAGCCCATAAAAACCTTTGCCGCAAAATGATGGTATTAAAGATGGATGAACGTTTATAATACGGTTTTTGTACTCGGATATAATCGTATCTCCTAAAATAGTTAAAAATCCGGCCAGCACTACCAAATCTATATCATGCTCTTTAAGCGCATTGAGCAGATCCGCGTCGAAGTCCGCCTGTAAGGCATATTTCTTCCGCTCAAGGACAATAGATTTTATTCCTGCCTTTTCCGCTCGCTCCAGCGCATAAACGCCGGGACGGCTCGATATAACAAGCGTTATTTTGCCGTTTTTTATTATTCCGTCACGTTCAGCATCAATAAGCGCCTGAAGATTGGTTCCGCCGCCGGACACAAGCACGGCTATTTTTTTCAAAGTTATCAACCCCGTAATATATAACAATTGTGGAATTACATTTACTCAAAACTCCACCGGCCGAAAAGTGTATATATCAGCCGGTAGTGATACAAACGCTTTCGCTGATTTTGTACGCCTGAAATAAGTATAAATATTAATGCTCTCGGCAAAATACTCCATCCGTTTTACCGTAAAATGAGTCTTAAATTTTCACATTCCCTGTGCGTAGTCATATTTTAAGCATACAGCATAAATATATTAAGACTTTAGATATGCCGTATAAGTCAATGTCTGCACTGCAAAACTCATTTTTATAGCCTTATCAAATATTAAACAATATCGACGCCCTGAGCGCCATATTCCACACGGCCCACTGCATAAGCGTCCTCGCCCATCTCAGCAAGATGATTCAGCGCAGTATCGGCGTCTTCTTCGGCCACGGCAATTACCATACCTACACCCATGTTAAAAGTATTAAACATGTCTCTTTCAGGTATGTTGCCGGTTTTCTGCAGCACATTAAAAATAGGCAGAACTTTTATGCTCGATTTATCTATTACCGCGCGGCAGTCCTCACCAAGCATGCGCGGAATGTTCTCGTAAAATCCGCCGCCTGTTATATTGCTGACGGCTTTTACCTTAACCTTGCTCATGAGTGAAAGCATAGATTTTACATATATTTTTGTAGGCGTAAGAAGCTCCTCGCCGAGCGTTTTGCCAAGCTCGTCTATGTAAAGTCCTATATTGTCCTCTTTAATGTTAAATACCTTGCGCACAAGCGAGTAACCATTTGAATGTATACCGGATGAAGCCAGAGCTATAAGTATATCGCCCTGCTTTAAGTCCTTATGGTCGATAATTTTATCATAGTCAACGATGCCAGTGCAGAAGCCGGCTAAATCGTACTCATCGTTCGGATAAAATCCCGGCATTTCAGCCGTTTCTCCGCCTATGAGCGCGCAGCCCGCCTGACGACAGCCCTCAGCTACACCCGAAACTATCGCCGCTATGCTTTTGGGATTATTCTTGCCGGCAGCTATATAATCAAGAAAAACAAGCGGCTGCGCACCGCAGCAAATTAAGTCGTTGACGCTCATGGCAACGCAGTCAATACCTACAGTGTCATGCTTGTCCATAAGAAATGCAATCTTAAGCTTTGTACCTACACCATCGGTCGACGAAACCAATACCGGACGCGTCATTCCCGTTAGATTCGGCATAAACAACCCACCAAATCCGCCTATATCCGATACAACACCGTCGGTATAAGTGCTCTTAACATGCTCCTTAATAAGCTCCACAGCTTTATATCCGGCAGTAATATCTACGCCGGCATCCTTGTAGCTGTCAGAAAAACTCCTCATCTAATTACCTCTCTCCAAATATATTTTGTTTGTTCCTGTTTATTCTCTTATTTCAGCTCCTGAGCGACATCAGCATCGGCCTTTCTTACCTCTTCAGCCATTTTCTGCTTCATATCGGCAAGCTTGTCCGATAATATATCATCGGATACTGCCAAAATCTGCACTGCTAGCAGCGCCGCATTTTTTGAGCCGTCTATAGCAACAGTAGCCACAGGTATGCCTGATGGCATCTGTACCGTGGCCAGCAGCGCGTCCAGCCCGTCAAGCGTCGACGATTTTACGGGTATGCCTATAACCGGCAGCGTAGTATGCGCTGCGAGTACTCCCGCTAAATGAGCTGCTTTTCCGGCGGCCGCTATTATAACGCCGAAGCCATTCTCCTTTGCATTAGCCGCAAATGAACAGGCATCTTCCGGAGTGCGGTGGGCCGACATTACATGGATCTCGCACAAAACACCGAACTCCTTTAACGTATCTATAGCCGGCTTTACCGTGTTTAGATCGCTTTTGCTACCCATTATTACTGCAACCTTTTTTTGTGACATACTGTAATATTCCTCCTATAAATTTTAATAGAATATAAAAATGTAATTATACCCTAAAATACCAACCTCTTAATATTGTATTTCAATTCCGCTCAAATTTCAAGGAATTTAGTTGTTTTTATATTGCAATGATTATACTTGCTATGTTATTCTAATATCACTAATTAAAAGGGAGATTTTTATGTATAATTTTACTCAGCGTTCCCCCATTACAATAATACTGCTTTCTATTATAACATGCGGAATTTATTTCATATACTGGCTGTATGTAACTTCAAAAGAGATAAACGATGCACTTGGCCGCGAGGAAATAAACACCGCACTTGTCATACTTGGCTTTTTTTGCTTTCCAGTGATGATATATGTTATGTATAAGCTCGGCAATGCCATAGATGAGCTTGCCGGACGCAGGTTTATCCAAACCCAGTCTTCATTTATATTGTGGCTTATACTCTGTCTTTTGTTCGGCGTAGGCATATATATAATGGAGTATCAGGTTCAAAGCGACTTGAACAATTTTTCATTCCATAATAATTATACCGGCGGTCCACATTATAATAATTACGGTTCAGGCTATAATCAGCAAAATTATAATCAGAGCCAGAGTTACAGCCAAACTCAAAATGAACAAAATTACGGCGCCAATTGGCAAAATCAATCATCTTATACCTCCAATCAATCAGACTTTTATCAGCCGCCTGCAAATGGACAAAATTATATCTATAATCAGCAGAGCGGCCAGCAATATAATAACGAACAGAGCAGTCAATCGCAATACATACAGGACCAAAACGGCGCAGGAGA
>CAJFJP010000092.1 GCA_904384255.1 Candidatus Timburyella stercoris | reverse complement strand
CCGATTATTTTTTTAATTACACGGTCGCTGTCCAAATAGTCCAAACCTTACACAAATTAAATCATATCTTCAACGGCACCGGAAATACCATCTATTATTTCGTCCTTAGACGCAGTATAAAGCAAGAGTGTAGATGAATATATAAATGCGGGATTTTTTATAAATCTTTCTTTTATCATTTCCGCCTGAAGTTTGTCAGGTACAGCTATAACACTGCGCATCATAAGCCTGCTGCGGTCTTTAACCTCACATATAACATCAAAACCATTTTCATTTTCAATAATAACGGCGCTGTTATCTTTGCAGTTTTGATATATACGCGCTGCCTGCATCGCGCTGTGCACTGCTTTGTCACGCACAGAAATCGGAAGCGCCGTATCAAGTTCAGACACTATCCTTTCTCCGCTTTTGCTCAGGCTGTAAAGCTCATCCTTTTCATATATATGCCCAAGATTATTAAGCTCGCTGACCGCTTGCAGCGCCTCAAAATAATTTACCAGTCCATCGGCTGATAGTATATCAGCTATCTGTTTGCCGGTAAGGCCAGAATCTACGCATTTTATCATATAGCAAATGAGTATTTTTATCTGATTTTTATCGGTAAGTCCACCGGGCTCTATACCGGAAGAAAATGCATTATTATTCATATAACTCCTCCTCTGAATATTTTACACTTTGTTATGCTGCACGTCAATACAAACGGCAAATATCGTCGTATATTCTCAAAAAGCTTTTGTTGACTTTATAGCAATAAATATTTATAATTATTTAGTATGGGTTACTATTTTTTGGCATTAAATTTATGAAACAGGGTGGATAATTTGGGTATAAATTTTCTCTCGTTTGGCAGCGCGCTTCCTGAGGGCGTTGTTACTAACGACGACCTAAGTCATATGGTTGAAACAAATGATGAATGGATATATACACGCACCGGTATTAAGCAGCGGCATGTTGCTATAACGGAAAATACAGTTTCGCTGGGAATTTATGCCGCGGAGAAGGCTATAAACAAAGCCGGCATAGATAAAAATGAAATAGATTTGGTAGTATGTGCCACCATAACTCCGGACACAAGCTTCCCGTCCACAGCCGGCATGGTTAGGCAGAATATAGGACTTAGAGACATTCCGGCGCTTGATGTCTGCGGCGTGGCGTGCGCTGGATTTATATATGCCGCTTCTGTTGCACAGGGATTAATGACAACCGGCAGCTATAAGACAGCGCTTGTCATAGGCGCTGAAACGCTCAGCAAGATAACTGACTGGTCCGACCGCTCCAGCTGCATTCTTTTTGGCGACGGCGCCGGTGCGGCAATACTCCGCAAAGGCGATGGAAATGGGATTATAACATATGAGCTGGACGGCATAAACGATGTGGACGAATATTTAATATGCCGATATCCTGAAAGTGAAAGCCCGTTTTATAAGGGTGAGCATGTAGAGTATACAAAAATGAAAATGAACGGAAATAAGGTTTTTACTTTCGGCATTAATTCCGTTATAAGCGGAGTAACGGAGATGCTTTCACGGTCGGGACTTACATCTGATGATATAAAGTGGATTGTACCGCATCAGGCAAATTACAGAATAATATCCTCTGCGGCGCATCGGCTGAATATTCCGGTAGAAAAGTTCTATGTAAATATAGACCATGTCGGCAATACATCATCGGCCAGCATACCCATTGCTTTAGATGAGATGACTGACAAAGGGTTAGTCCAAAAAGGCGACAAAATAATATTGGTCGGTTTCGGCGGAGGGCTTGCCGCCGGTTCAATGCTGATTGAACTGTAAGTATATATGACTGCACCGGCTTTTTTCAGATTTCATATTCTGCTGTACTCGTAAATCCGGCCGGTACTGATAAAAATCGGTTTTCTGTTTCATTAATAATCATATAAGAAATTGATACAACAGAGATTATTACTATATTTATAATGGAGTGTTAATATGAAAATAGCGGCGGTATTTTCCGGACAAGGCGCACAGAAGGCGGGTATGGGAAAATCATTTTATGAAAACAGCAAGGCGGCAAAGGACATACTTGACAGCATTCCTTCGCGTATGCTTGAATACTGCTTTGAAGGCAGTGATGAAGAGCTGAGCCGCACAGAAATAACACAGCCGTGTCTGTATGCGGTATCCTGCGCAGGCGCTGCGGCGCTGAACGAAGCTTTTGTGGAAAACGGCCTTGAAATATCTATGGCGGCGGGATTTAGTCTCGGCGAGTATTCCGCGCTGTGCTTCGGCGGCGTTTTTAGCTTTAGCGACGGCTTTGAAATAGTTTCCAACAGAGGCCGCTGGATGGCAGAGGCGGTCGGAGACGGAAAATCAGGCATGGCGGCGGTTATAGGCACTATTGACAAGATAAACGAAGCGGTAGAATATGCCTCTAACGCAGGTATGATACTGCCGGTAAATTATAATTCGCCTAAGCAGACGGTTGTTGCCGGCGAGAACGCCGCTCTTGCAAAATTCACCGAAAAGGCTTCGGAAATGGGGCTGAGGGTTGTCCCGCTGAGCGTGAGCGGCGCTTTTCACAGTCCGCTTATGTCGGGTGCGGCGGATAAGCTTAAGGATTTGCTTTCAAATTACCAGCTTAACAGCCCGCGCATTCCTATATATTCAAACGTCACGGCAAAGCCGTTTGAAAAAGATGATCTTGCCGAGCAGATAAGCCGGCAGACAAAAAGCCCTGTTAAATGGGAAGAAACGGTGCGCAATATGATAAATGACGGCGCAGATACCTTTATTGAAATAGGCGCCGGTTCAACGCTGTGCGGCCTTATAAGGCGCATAGATAAAAGCGTTACTACTTACTGTGCCGAGAATATGGAAGGCCTTAAAGAGGCCGTAGCGGCTATAACAGCGCAATCTTAACAAAAATCCGGATTATCAATTCCGGTATGAGTGAAAGCAGCAGCCATGCAGACGTAGGAAGAACAGACAAATTTCTCTTTGCAGGAGACGCTGATGCACCATATTTAAAGCTTGTGCAGGATACAGATATCAGCCTGCAGCGCTGTAATTTAAATTGCAGATATGGCGGCAGATATCCGGCGGCCCGCGCAGGGACTCATGCTGATAGATGTAAATACGTCAGATAATTAAAGATATGTTGGAGGTTTATATATGGACATAAATCTTACAGGTAAAACGGCCGTAATAACCGGCGGACTTAAGGGTATAGGCGCAGCTATTGCCGAAGCCTTTGCAAAAAGCGGCGCCGACGTGGCCGTAATCTCGCGTACTATTACTAATGAAAAGCGCAGCGAGCTAAATGAGTTTTATTCAGGTCTTGGCGCAAAGGCCGAGTTTTATGAGTGCGATGTTGCAGACTATGAAAAATGCGAGAAAACAGTAGAGACAATAATCTCCGACTTCGGCGGCATAGACATACTTGTAAACAACGCCGGCATAACGCGCGACGGACTATTTGTAAAGATGGACAGCGATGCCTTTAACAATGTTATTTCGGCTAATCTTACGGGTACGTTTAACATGTCGCGGCATGTCGGGCGCTATATGTTCCGCAAAAAGAGCGGCTGCATAATAAATCTTTCGTCGGTGGTAGGAATATACGGCAATGCAGGACAGGCGAATTACAGCGCTTCAAAGGCAGGTGTAATAGGCCTTACAAAATCGCTTGCAAAGGAGCTTGGACCGAGGGGCATAAGAGTAAACGCCATTGCTCCGGGATTTATAGAGACGGATATGACAGGCGTTCTAAGTGATGAGCTTAAGGCACAGATGCTTCAGCGCATATCCCTTAAACGATTTGGCCAGACAAAGGAAGTAGCGGATTTGGCTCTCTTTCTCGCATCGGAGCATGCGTCTTATATATCCGGTCAGGTAATAGAAATTGACGGCTGCATGAGCGTATAAAATTTAAGCAACGGAAAATTTGTACATTGTCAGCACAGCCGCCGGCCGCATTATAGGCTGTATGTAATTTATGCTGCTGCGCTGTTATCGGCTTTAGCCGTATAAAATCTTTTTTAGGAGAGGACTTATGAAAAAGCGTGTAGTTGTAACAGGTATGGGTGCTGTAACTCCTGTGGGCAATAATGTAGAGAAAATGTGGGAAAGCATAAAGGCGGGCAAAAACGGCATAGATTATATAACGCTGTTTGACACTGCTGAGCACAAGGCCAAAGTAGCTGCAGAGGTTAAGGATTTTGACCCGACCGAATATATTGAAAAAAAGGAGCTGCGCCGGCTGGACAGATTTTGCCATTTTGGCATTGCTGCAGCGGTACAGGCCTATAATCAGAGCGGACTGGAAAGCTCCGGTATAGCAAAAGAGGAGATAGCTGTAATAACCGGCTCCGGCATAGGCGGCATGACGACGTGGGAGTCTGAGCATATAAAGCTTATGGAGAGAGGACCGTCTAAAGTATCTCCGTTTATGATTCCGATGATAATACCAAACATACTTGCGGGAAATATATCAATAAGGTTCGGCGTAAAGGGGCTTAGCCACTGCGTTGTAACAGCCTGCGCCTCCGGCACAGACGCTATAGGCGAGGCTTATAACCTCATTTGCGCATCAAAGGCAAAAGCGGTAATTACCGGAGGCGCAGAGGCGGTTATTACTCCTTTTGCACTCGCCGGATTTTCTAACATGATGGCTCTTTCCACTCGCAACGATCCAAACAACAGCTCTACTCCGTTTGACAAAGACCGCGACGGCTTTGTAATGGGAGAAGGCGCCGGCATGCTTATACTTGAGGATTATGAAACGGCTAAAGCGCGCGGCGCGAAAATTTACGGCGAAATTGTAGGTTACGGCGCTACCTGCGACGCTTATCACATAACTTCACCGGCCCCTGACGGCAGCGGCGCTGCCGAGGCGATGCGTCAAACGCTTAAGGAGGCGGGAATTGCTCCGTCAGAGGTGTCATATATAAATGCGCACGGCACCAGTACGCCGCCTAATGATAAATTAGAAACTATAGCCATAAAGGCGGTATTCGGCGATGATGCTTACAATATACCTGTTTCGTCGACGAAATCTATGACAGGCCACATGCTCGGCGCCGCAGGTGCGGTGGAATCGATAATATGCATAAAAGCGCTGGAAGAGGGCTTTATACCGCCTACAATAAACCTAAAAAATCCGGACGACGGTCTTGATTTAGACTATGTTCCCGGCAAGGGTAGAGAGCAGGAGCTTAAATATGCTATTTCCAACTCTTTAGGCTTTGGCGGGCACAACGCTACACTTGCATTTAAACGTTTTGAGGATTAAGGAGGAGGCTTTTTATGGATATAAATGTAATAAAAGAGCTAATAGCTGTTGCCAAGGCAAATGGTGTATCAGCGCTTGAAGTGGAAGAAAACGGCTTTAAGGTACGTGTGGAAAACGGAATTATATCTTCGTCTGTACCTATGGCTCAGCCCGTTCAGTATGCTGTAGAAGCGGCGGCAGTCCAGACAGTATCTCAGACAGAAGTTCCTGTACAGGAGGCTGTCACGACTGATGAAAATGCCGCCGGTTATGATTATGTAAAATCACCGATGGTAGGTATATTTAATTCTCTTAAAAAACTCGGTCGGCCGGAGATAAAGCCGGGTGATAAGATAGCGCCTGATACCGTTATATGTGCTATAGAAGCCATGAAGATGATGTGTGATATAGAGGCAGAGGTTTCCGGCGAATTAGTTGAGTTTATGTGCAATGACGGCGATCAGGTGGAGTTTGGCCAGCTTCTTGCTAAAGTGAAGAAATAGCAGCAGTATTTTTTATATTGCGGTAAGTAAACTTATGCATCCGATGCTTATTACTTACATTACGTTATTTGATGCCGGTACAATAATTATTCATTATTTGTTTAAGATATAGACTGGTGTCATCGCTGGCAGTCTTTAAACTGATGTATAAGATTTTTTATACATCCCCTTATAAAACGATATTTGTTTAGTTAAATATATGGCTGCTGAGTTAAAGTTAATAAATAGACAAAGCAAATCGTGAAATTTATTACAGAGTATAAAAAAGTATAAAGAGGTGTTATAAATGCTTAATCGTGAGCAGATTATGGAGCTTATACCTCACCGCGACCCGTTTTTGCTGGTCGATGAGATTATAGAGTTCGAGCCTGGCAAGCGCGCTGTTGGAATAAAGCATGTTAGAGAGGACGAATATTATTTTAAAGGGCATTTTCCTCAAAAAAAGGTCATGCCCGGCGTACTGATGATAGAAGCACTCTCTCAG
The DNA here is from genome assembly GCA_904384255.1 of Candidatus Timburyella stercoris. Classification (GTDB taxonomy): domain Bacteria; phylum Bacillota; class Clostridia; order Oscillospirales; family Acutalibacteraceae; genus Timburyella; species Timburyella stercoris. The sequence continues at coordinate 952 of CAJFJP010000092.1, read as the reverse complement.
GTGGGCGCCGCCGCAGTGCTTGCGCTGCCTCAGTTCAAAGGCAAAATAGGCTTTTTGGGCGGTGTTAAGGAAGCTAAGTTTCGGCATATGGTAGTACCAGGCGACACGCTTCGTTTAGAAGTGGAGCTTGTAAAAATGAAGAGCAGGGTAGGGGTCGGCGCCTGTAAAGCTACTGTAAACGGAGAACTTGCCTGTTCCTGTGAGGTTACATTTATTATAGGCGATTAGCTTTCGTCCATTTATCGGCGTAAATTTATATATTCGCCGCACGCGCGGCGGAGGAGTTGTAGGATAAATGTTCAAAAAAATACTTATAGCCAATCGCGGCGAAATAGCTGTAAGAATAATACGAGCTTGCAAGGAGATGGATATTTCTACCGTTGCGATAGTATCGGAAGCAGATAGAGACAGTCTTCATGCATATCTTGCCGACGAGGTGGTATGTGTCGGCGATAATCGTCCGGCCGACAGCTATTTAAATATACAAAACATAATGGCGGCGGCATACAACAAAGGTGTCGATGCGATACATCCTGGCTTTGGCTTCTTGTCTGAAAATGCTGAATTTGCCGAGATTTGTCAGCGCAGCGGCATAAAATTCATAGGTCCAGAAGCCAAAAGCATAAGACTGCTTGGCGACAAGTCGGAAGCCAAGCGTACAATGAAAGAAAACGGTGTGCCGACAATTCCCGGCTCTGACGGCGAGGTGGAGTCACTCGAAGCGGCGAAAGCATTAGCGCAGGAAATTGGATTTCCTTTGCTTATAAAGGCGTCTGCCGGCGGCGGTGGGCGAGGCATGCGTGTAGCTGAGTCTATAAATGATTTGGAGCGCGCATACAAAGAAGCGTCGGATGAGGCCAAGGCGTATTTCGGCAACGGCGGAGTGTATATGGAAAAGCTTCTTACTTCCACTAAGCACATTGAATTTCAGATACTTGCCGACGAAATGGGA
>CAJFJP010000091.1 GCA_904384255.1 Candidatus Timburyella stercoris | reverse complement strand
AAATTTTGGCTTATTTGTCTTTGCATATTATTTAAACAATTTCCCTCCGATATTTCTGTCAGAAAACTATATGATACTTACCAATTTTGTATTTGGCTGTTTGTTAAGTTCATAATAAGCCACCCTTTTTGATGCAATAAGGCTTGAATAACTCTATTGTAATACTTGGTGAGGTTTTTGTATAACTTTATGTCTCTTACCTGCATAGTTGACGGTTTCCTGCTTGTCCTCGCTCAACGACCAAAGGCCTTAAATCAGAATAGGGGGACGGCACAGTCCGTCCCCCTATAAATACTTTTTATTACTTTGCTGTTTTTTCAATTCATTGTTTATTTTACCAAGTTGACTTTAATCAAAATGAATTTATATCATAAAATTAAATACCCACCTGGTCAGCCGGTGTTTTTGGGGAAAATGCCTGAAATGCTCCGGTATTGGCAGTGTCTAAAGATGTGTGAAAATGCCTGCATCTGCCGCGTAACACTTTTTTGCCCTCCACTCTCTCAATTCAAACAGCTTTTGTCTATTCGGATTTTCTAAAAGAGACTGATGATATATGGCTTTAATACTCCGCGTCTCCGATTACACATTGCTGCCTTTTTCTTACCTTCATTTTTCTGCTTCCTTTTTTGTCCGGCTCCTATTTTTCCCTATGGGCACTGAAGCCCTGCGGCCCACAGCACTGCCGTGGTTCTATACAAAAAATCACAAAATCACAACCTGCGCTTAAAGTCCTCATAGCCGAAAGACTTTATTTTTTTTATGCTGCCGTCAGGCTCTGCGACAAGTATGCTCGGCAGATTTATGCCGTTAAAGGTGTTGTTTTTTACCATAGTATACAGCGCCATATCGCAGAATACCACTCTGTCGCCCGGGCTTAGAGGGGCATTAAAGGAATAATCGCCTATAATATCTCCTGCAAGGCAGGTGGGTCCGGATAAACGGTATGCATACGGCGCCTCGCCGGCCTCCTGACCGCCAAGCACCGGCGGACGATATGGCATCTCCAGCACGTCCGGCATGTGGCAGGCGGCAGAAGTGTCAAGTATCGCCGTATCTATGCCGTTATGAACTATGTCAAGCACCCGCGATACAAGGTATCCTGCGTCTAAAACCACCGCCTCTCCCGGCTCAAGATATACCTCTACACTGTATTTTTTCTTAAAGTGAGCAATAACCTCTATTAACGTATCAATGTCATATCCCGGCTTTGTTATATGGTGCCCGCCGCCAAAATTTACCCATTTCATGCCGTACAGATAATTCCCGAATTTTTCCTCAAACGCAGCTGCTGTATTTCTTAAGGCATCAGCGCCCTGCTCGCACAGGGTGTGAAAGTGCAGTCCGCTTATGCCGTCGAGGCTCTCCGGCTCAAAATTTGCCGCCGTAACACCGAGGCGAGAGCCAGGTGCGCAGGGATCATATATGGCATGATTTTGCTCTGAATACTCCGGGTTTACGCGTATTCCGCACTCAATTTTTCTCCCGCACAGATTTACGGCCGGACGGTATTTCCTCCACTGTGAAAAAGAGTTAAATACAATATGATCACAGTATGCAAGTATATCTTCAAACTCGTCTTCCCGGTAAGCTGCGCTGAAAATATGAGTCTCGCCGCCCATTTCCTCATTGCCAAGTCTTGCTTCATGCAGCGAGCTGGCAGTCGTCCCTGCAAGATACCGTCCGATAAACGGGTAAAGGCTATACATTGAAAAAGCCTTCTGAGCAAGCAAAATTTTGCAGCTCGTCTTGTCCTGTATGGATTTTAACAGCTTGAGATTATTTTCAAGCTTTGCCATGTCGACGACATAGCAGGGTGTTGGCAGCGCATTTATATCAAAATTCAACATTTTAACTCTCCAAAACTCTCTTTTCAACCTAAGTAGTGATGGTTAAAAATACGTCGGTTTCACCAAATGGCAGGGCCAGACTTACCGGAAAGCACTTGCTTTACGGTGAGCATTTCCTGTTGGCAGCCCAAATTCCGTTAAAACGGCGAAAGATTTACTGCTTTCCTTAAAAAAGGGAGTCCAAAACTATTTCGCAAAAATTATCCGGATAAAAGTATGCCGTAAACTATGGCCTATGCCTCGTCCTTTAAAAATATTTCTTATTACGGCCGGCGGAGCGGCACAAGCGCTTAACGCTTATTTTCAAACATTTTTCTGCTGAAACCAGGCCGCCGGTCGCCGGCAATGATCTATGGCGGTGGTTGCACGGCGGATAACCGAACGGATTTGCTAAAAATCAGCATCGGCAAAACAGGCGGCATAATGCTCCCTTGCAAGATTACTGCAAAATCATCTCATGCCGCATATGCACTGTTTTTTACATAGTATCCGTTCGCCATAAGGCCGGCACTATTGGCATAGATTCTGTAATAAATATCTTGCAAAACTACGACCGCTATCGGCAACGTCCTGAGCATTGCACTGCTTTAATTAAATTTTTTTGCAGGCATCCGTACCGGCTGCGCCGGCGCTTATAATAAAAGCCTTTATACAAACCTGTTATCATGCGTCTTACTGCTCAGAAAACGACGCCTAATTTTTTATAATCTATCCGCCGTCATCAGAAAAGGCCAAGGATTACGTCAAAATAAAGCTGCGGCGGTCAGTCGACAAGCGCCGGGTCAAAGGTTTCGTGATAAGGAAGGCCGTTTTTATTAAGCTCCTCCATAAACGGATCGGGATCAAATTCTTCGACATTATATACGCCTGGCCTTCCCCATTTTCCTGTCATAATAAGCTTTGCACCTATCATGGCCGGCACGCCGGTTGTATACGATACCGCCTGTGAGCCGACCTCTTTGTAGCACTGCTCATGGTCGCAGACGTTATATACATAGTAGTGAACCTCTTTGCCGTCCTTGGTGCCGGTGAATATGCAGCCTATATTGGTCTTGCCCTTTGTACGCGGGCCAAGGGAGGCAGGATCCGGCAGCACCGCCTTTAAAAACTGCAGCGGAACTATCTTCATTCCTTCATAATCTATCGGCTCAATAGAAGTCATGCCGACGTTCTGAAGCACGCGCAGGTGTGTAAGATATTGCTCTGAAAATGTCATGAAGAAGCGTATGCGCTTAACGCCTTTTATATTAAGCGCCAGCGACTCCATCTCCTCGTGGTGGAGAAGGTATATGTCCCGCTTTCCTATCTGTGGGAAGTCATATACCTTTTTAATTGCCATGGGCGGAGTTTCAATAAATCTTCCGTTTTCGTAATAGCTGCCGGGGGCTGAAACCTCGCGTATATTTATCTCCGGATTGAAGTTAGTGGCAAACGGATAGCCGTGGTCGCCGGCATTGGCGTCAAGTATGTCTATAGTGCTTATTTCATCAAAATAGTGCTTTTGGGCAAAGGCCGAGAATACGCCCGTTACTCCCGGGTCAAAGCCGCAGCCTAAAAGCGCGCAGATTCCCTTTTTCTCAAATCTTTCGCGATAATCCCACTGCCATTTATATTCAAATCTTGCTGTCTCCGGCGGCTCGTAATTAGCAGTATCAAGATAATGCACGCCGCAGGCAAGGCAGGCATCCATAATCGTAAGGTCCTGGTACGGCAGGGCAAGATTTATAACTATATCCGGCTTATAGCTGTTTATAAGCGAAACAAGCTCGCTTACATTGTCGGCGTCTACCTGTGCCGTTTCAACCTTGGTTTTTCCGCCGTCAAGCTGCGCTTTAAGCGCGTCGCACCTAGATTTTGTGCGGCTGGCTATCATTATCTCGCTGAATACGTCACTGTTCTGGCAGCATTTGTGTGCCGCCACGCCGGCTACGCCGCCGGCGCCTATTATCAGCGCTCTTCCCATATATATCACTCCTCAGATGAATTTAGTTTAAACAACCTTTTGTCTCATTTTTTAATCAGTAAACATATATCCGCTCTTCTATAAATACCCGCAGACACGGCTTATCAGTTGCGATATCCGTGCTAAATAAAGTTGGATTTTAATTTCTCCTGCAATTTAATGGGATTTTACACCGTAATATACAGAAATAAATTTAGCTGTGCAGGCCTTACAAAGTGCTAAATTTATGCCGGCAGCATAAAAATCTGCCCGATGTGCGTTTTTCAATATCGCATTGACAAAAATCTTAGCTTTTACTGTACTCTGCCGCCCGCTCTAAAAATCATGCAGCCGCTTATTTCACAAGCCTGAGCAGCAGCTCGCGCATAAGCTTGCAGGCAAGCGCCGTAGATGCGCCGCTTAAATCATACACGGGCGCAAGCTCCGTCATGTCCGCGCCGATCACATTAAGGCTGCACACAGCATCCAGCGCGGAAATAAGCGCACAAAAATCAACGCCGCCGGCCTCCGGCGTGCCGGTGCCGGGAAAATACGCCGGATCGAGCACATCGAGATCTATAGTCAAATATACAGGCGCACCGCCTATTCTTTCCTTAACGCCGTTTATATCATCAAGGCTGAATTTATGCATATCGGTATTTTTCTCTGCAAAACGGAACTCCTCGCGGTCCCCGCTTCTAATGCCGAACTGATGTATATTCCCGTACCCGATGATGTCGCCGCATCGGCGCATTACCGTCGCATGCGAAAGAGATGCACCGAGATAGTCATCTCTTAAATCGGCGTGGGCATCAAACTGAATGACATGCAGGCCGTCATACACCTTTGCAGCCGCCCTCACGGCGCCCAATGTCACTAAATGTTCGCCGCCGACCATAACAGGCAGCTTTTTAGACGATATTACCTCCGCCGCAAGGTCCTCTATCATATCAAGTGCCGGCTCAGGAGCGCCAAACGGCAGCTCTATATCGCCTGCATCGAATATTTTGTAGTCCAAAATATCCTTGTCAGCATATGGACTGTACGTTTCAATTCCAAAACTCTCGTTCCTTATGGCCGGCGGACCGAAACGCGCGCCCGGCCGGTAGGAGGTCGTGCTGTCATATGGTGCGCCGAATATAACTATTTCGCTTTCATCAAACGCCGCGTCACAGCCTATGAACGTATGGATATTGCTGTTCAACTGAATATCAGCCTCCTCACATTGTTGGGCAGCATAAAGCTGCCGCGGTGTAAATCGGTATTATAATATCTCGTAATTATGCCGAGCTTGCTCCAGCGCTCTGCGTCAAGCTCCTCGGTCGGATGTATTCCTTTTGACGCAAAGCCAAACAGCCAGTGCCCGGAAGGATAGGTCGGTATATTCGCCTGATAAACCGTGCACACGGGGAAATGCGCCTTTATCCGCGCGTGCGTCTTTTTTACCTCATCCTGATAAGAGTCATAATATACGCTTTCATGCTGGTTTACCAGTATGCCGTTATCTTTAAGCGCCTTGTAGCAGTTGCCGTAAAACTCCTTTGTGAACAGCCCTTCCCCCGGGCCGAACGGGTCGGTAGAGTCGACAATAATGAGGTCATATTCGTCGGATTTTGTACGTACAAACTTAAGCCCATCTTCATACTTGATGTTAACGCGGCCGTCGCCGAGCTTGCCGGCCGTAAACGGCAGATAGCTTTTGCATACACGAACCACCTGCTCATCTATTTCCACCATGTCTATATTTTCAATGGATTTATATCTCACAAGCTCGCGTATGGTGCCGCCGTCGCCGGCGCCTATTACCAGCACATTTTTTATGTCCGGGTTAACCGCCATTGGAACGTGAACCATCATTTCGTGGTATACATACTCATCCTTTTCAGTGAGCATTATAAATCCGTCCAAAACCAGCACGCGGCCAAACTCCGGGGTACTCAGCACCTCTATTTTCTGAAACTTGCTCTCCCCGGTATAAAGCTGCTTATCTACGCGTATTGAAAATTTTACATCCTTTGTGTGATCCTCAGTAAACCAAAGCTCCATAAAGATATCACCTTTCACTTAACGCTGTCAGCGGACAACAAATATGTATCTGACATCACAATGCTTTTCAGCGCAGCAGTTTATTATATCATCGGCCGGCGACTCAGCCTCATGCGCTGAGATGCAGCCGGTATAATTCCAAGTATAATGCCATAAAGCAGGGCATTGCCGCAATATAAAAGGCGGCGTTCTCCCAACACGCCGGACACTGCTGTCACGGCCATCAGCGTAAGCGCCGCTGAAAAGCCGCATTGGCTAATATTTCCACAGAATTTACACGTCGTAAAACAGCTTAATACATCGCCTTACATACAGATATCAGCATTCCTCAACCACGTTAAGCCGCTCTATTTCCATGTCCTGCGGCCCCGTCATAAGACATCCCTTTGCCTTGGCGTATTTTATATACTCCAGCGTCTCTTGCGTTATCATCTCGCCCGGCGCCAAAATTGGTATGCCAGGCGGATAGCACATGACAAACTCACCGCATATCTTCCCCATCGTCTCATCTATGGGCAGCATAACCTTTTTGCTGTAAAATGCCTTTTTCGGCGGCATCACAACAACAGGGTTAATGTATTCATGATCAAACATTCCTGCCTTATCGCGTGTGTACAGCCGTTTTATTTCCGACATGGCGCCTACCAGCCGCTCTATGTCAAGGTTTCGGTCGCCCGCGGATATTATGGCAAGTATGTTGCCTATATCGCCGAATTCTATTTGTATGCCGTATTCGTCCCGAAGCAAATCATACACCTCAATACCGGCGAGACCAATATCGCGGGTGTGAACCGAAAGCTTGGTAACGTCAAAGTCGTAAACATCTTTGCCGTTTATAAGCTCTTTGCTGAAAGCGTAATATCCGCCCAGCGCATTTATCTCCTCGCGTGCATATTCGGCGAGCTCGGCCGTGCGGCGAAATATTCCTTCACCGTTGAGCGCCAAATTCTTTCTTGCAAGATCAAGGGAGGAAAGCAACAGATACGACGCGCTCGTCGTCTGTGTTAAATTTATCACCTGGCGCAGATACCCTGCGTCCAGCCTGCCGCCGGAGAGGAGTATGGAGCTTTGCGTCAGCGAGCCGCCGGTTTTGTGCATGCTTATAGCCGCCAAATCGGCGCCGGCCGCCATTGCCGGTATGGGAAAGCCCTCGCCGAAATAGAAATGCGTGCCGTGCGCCTCGTCCGCCAGCACAAGCATACCCGCTTCATGCGCCATTTTTGTTATATTTACAATATCTGAGCATATGCCGTAATATGTAGGGTTGTTTACAAAAACCGCCTTTGCATCCCTGTTCTGCTCAATAGCCGCCTTAACATCCTCCGGCGACATGCCAAGCGGTA
>CAJFJP010000090.1 GCA_904384255.1 Candidatus Timburyella stercoris | reverse complement strand
GAGGTAATAATACAAGGCGGAAAAATAGATTCTTTCGGCGTCGGCGAGCGGCTCATAACAGCGTCGTCGGACTCTGTATTCGGCGGCGTGTATAAGCTTGCCGGCATTGAAAAGGATGGTAAAATAATACCGAAAATAAAGATAAGCGAGAACATAACCAAGCTTACCGTACCCGGCTTTAAGCAGGTTCACAGGCTGTTTGACAAAACGAGCGGCAAGGCTATAGCCGATGTTGTAACGCTGCACGGTGAAAATATAGATGAAAACGCGCCATATGAGATATTTGACCCGGAATATACCTGGAAACGCAAAACTATCACTGACTTCATAGCGCGGCCGCTGCATAAGCAGATCTACAAAAACGGCAAATTAGTATATAAATGTCCGTCGGTGCAGTCTATAAAAGCATATTGCGAGCGGCAGATATCGACATTGTGGGACGAGGTGCTGAGGCTGGAAAATCCGCACAATTATTATGTCGATTTATCGCAGGACCTCTGGCAGCTGCGCAAGGATTTGCTGGACAGCAATTCGTAAATCGTAATATATATGCAGAAAAATGAATATAAGAAGCATGAGCATTTCCGATTACGACGAAGTGTACTCGCTATGGCGTTCCTTAGCCGGAATGAGGCTGAACGATACAGATTTTTCCAAAGACGGCATCGCCCGCGTGTTGGATAGGAATCCCGAAACCTGCTTTGTGGCGGAGGATGACGGAAAAATCATCGGAGCGGTCATTGCCGGAAGCGACGGCAGGAGAGGCTATATATATCACACGGCGGTGAGTAAGGAGCATCGACGGCAGAAGGTGGGCACAAAGCTTTTGGACTCCTGTTTAGGAGCGTTTAAAAGGCATGGCATAATAAAGAGCGCCATAGTCGTATTCAGCAGCAATAAAGACGGCAACGCCTTTTGGAAGAAAAACGGCTTTAGTGTGAGAAACGACCTGTTATACAGAGATAAGGTACTGCTTGAACCCGGAATGGTCTGAAAGGACTGGCGGCACAGTAATTGGAGCATGCGTGCGGCCGCTTTGTTTGCTGTGTGGTGAGCCTGATATAGGAGGATATAAGCGTTTACGCAAAATCATTGACTATTGGAGGATTATTAAATGAAAAAACTAACAGCTTTGTTTATATCATTATTTATGGTTGCTGGATTTCTGACATCATGTGGTGACGGAAGCGCGGGAACGGTATCGTCCGAAGAGCCATTTGTGTCGCAGGACTTGTCGTTTACTCCGGTAAATGTAAGCGAATACGCATCAGCTGGACAGATGTATCCGCTTGAGATGAAATTAGGCGACAATGCAGACGCTGTAAAGGCATATTATGAAAACGCTGCAAGCAGCGCAGAACCGAGCGCGGACGACGGCCATGGCCACGGCGAGATAACGCTTACAGAGAATGAGTTCAGCAGCCATATAGAGCTTAATGCCGTAAATGAGCTGTATTGTTATCTTCCGGATTCAAATGAAGTTATATCGGCCATAGTCAGCTACAGCGACCCATACGGCTTTCCGCTTTATGTGGCGACGGAGGACGACGTAATAGCACATCTTGGCCAGCCGGAGCGCAGCGGTCAGCCGGAGAAAAACGACGTGTTTTTCATGCTTGGCCCAGTGCTGGAGAATTACAGGATTTTGGTGTACACATATGGTACAAACAGAGTGACATTCATATTTAATGATGGAACTATGATGGCAGCGACAATAGTGAATACCGAAAGCTGGAAGCTTGATACGCAGCCGGAGCCGGCGGAGTAGCGCTGAAGCCATTTGCCGTTTTAATGCGGCGAGTATTTACCATCGCTGTTAAGCTGATATCGCAGGCCTGCCGCATCGTGGGTGCGGCTGCTGAGAAGCATTTGCGTTCCATGTAAAATACAATTTTTGCCGGCGATATACTGCTTGCCGAATTATATGCGGCTGTGGATATCGGAGGTTATGTGCCGAAAGATTAATTAAAATGTTTGTATGCAGCATATAATCAAAATTAGCAGGAAAATAAAAACATAATAAAAATTAAAAATAAGACGTTAAAACAGCCGTTTTTTCACAAAAAAAGCTCCTTTGTATATACTGGTAATAGAGTAAAAGTATATTTTCAAAGGGGCAAATTTTATGAAGATGGGGCGGCGCAGAAGCAGTCCGATAAAAAAACTGCTTATAATAATTATTATAATTGCTGTTGCTTTTATAGCAATAGATGGCTGCATGTGGCCGTCTATTTCGAATATATCTGAAGTATATGCTCAAAATATAGCAGAGAAAGCCTTTAACAATGCTGTAGATGCAGCTCTTGCAGAGAACGGAATAAGCTATTCTCAGCTTGTAACTCTGCAAAAGGACGACAGCTCTCAGATATCGGCGATACAGACAGACACTGTGAAAATGAATCAGCTTAAGGCGAAAATAAGCGATAAGATTATGGAAAATTTATCGAGCAGCGAATACAGCGAGTTTAAGGTGCCGATAGGCACCTTTACCGGCAGCGATTTACTTATGGGACGCGGTCCTAAGCTCAGCTTTAAGTTACAATTTGCCGAAGGAGTGCTGACGTCATATGAAAATGTGTTTGAAAGCGCGGGGATAAATCAGACACTGCACCGTATTATGCTGAAAGTGACGACGACGGTATATTTGGTGTCGTCATGGCACAGTACTTCTGTAGAGATAGCATCGAGCTATTTAATTGCCGAGACAGTACTTGTAGGAAGCGTACCGAATGTTTATGCAAATATTGCGGCGGGTGCATCTGGCATGTCCGGCGAAGCCTCGCATGCAGAGTAGAGCGGAAAACACCGACAGATTTTAACTTGCGAAAATTAAAGAATTTAATCATAATATACTCATGCCGTGAAAGAGGGTTAATATGAAAGAAAAAATACAATCTGAGATAGAGCAGCTCAGAAAAGAAATAAATTATCATAATAAAAGATATTATATAGACAACGACCCGGAGATAGATGACCGTGAGTTCGATATGTTGCTTCGCCGACTCGAGCAGTTAGAAACAGAGAACCCTGAATATATAACTCCAGATTCACCGACGCAGCGGGTAGGCGGCAGTGCGGAGGATACATTTGAAAAAGTAGCGCATAATACCGCCATGCTCAGTTTAGAAGATGCTTTCAGCATGGATGAAATATACGACTTTAACGAGCGCATGGAAAAGGCTCTGGGCCAAGTCGAGTATATAGTAGAGCCCAAAATTGACGGACTTTCAGTGTCGATAGAGTACAGAAACGGGCAGTTATACCGTGCATCGACGCGCGGCGATGGGCGTATAGGAGAAAATATAACGGCAAATATACGCACAATAAGGTCGGTTCCGCTGTCTATAAAAACCGACGCCCCGTTTTTAGAGGTGCGCGGCGAGGTGTTCATGCCTATAAGTTCGTTTGAAAAATTAGTGGATGTTCAGGAGGAATTGGGTGAAAAGCCTCCCAAAAATCCGCGCAATGCCGCATCGGGAGCGCTGCGCCAAAAGGATCCGAAAATAACAGCGTCGAGGGGACTTGATATATTTATATTTTCCATTCTGTCATCTGAGGGGCTTGAATTTGAAACGGACAGTGAAAGCCTTGAATATCTCAAGTCTGCCGGCTTTAAGATAATTCCTTTTTATAAGGTTTGTACTAGTATGGAGGAAGTCGCGGCAGAAATAGAGCATATAGGCAATGAGCGCGGCAAGCTGCCTTTCGGCACCGACGGTGCGGTAATAAATATAAATAATTTTTCTCAGCGCAGAAGTATTGGAGCAACGTCAAAGTTTCCGCGTTGGGCTATGGCCTATAAATATCCGCCGGAGGAAAAGGAGACGGTGCTTAAAGAGATAGAAATAAATGTCGGCCGAACCGGGGCGCTTACGCCGACAGCCGTTTTTGAGCCGATAATGCTTGCCGGCACGACAGTAACGCGGGCGGTACTGCACAACGAGGATTTTATAAAGGAAAAGGACATAAGGATAGGCGATACTGTAATAGTGCGCAAAGCCGGGGATATAATACCGGAGGTTGTGGCGGTAAAAAGCCACGCGCCTGGCTCTGTACCGTATGAGATGCCGAAAGTTTGCCCTTCATGCGGAGCAAAAGTATTCAGAGAAGAAGACGAGGCGGTAATAAGGTGTACAAATGCCGCATGTCCTGCACAGCTTGCGCGGCATCTTATACATTTTGCATCGCGCGGCGCTATGAATATAGAGGGAATGGGTCCGGCAGCAGTGCACCTTTTCATAGACAACGGACTGATTTCTTCACCAGTGGATATATATAATCTGAAGGCTGAGGACATAATAAATCTGCCTCGCATGGGCGAAAAATCTGCACAAAATCTGTTGCAGTCGATAGAGCGCTCAAAGAGCAATGAGCTGTGGCGTTTTATATTCGGGCTTGGAATACGGCACATAGGCGCCGCTGCAGCAAGAATACTTTCTGAGAGCTTTGGCGGTATAGACGAAATAATGTCGGTGTCTGAGGAAGAGCTTGAAGCGCTGGACGGGTTCGGCGATGTTATGGCGCAGGACACATTTGAGTTTTTTGCTCTTGACGAGACACGGACAATGATTAAAAAATTTAAAGAAGCGGGATTAAATCTTAATTCTGATCAAGCATCTGAAGCGGAAAAAACGCTTTTAGGAAAAACATTTGTGCTGACGGGAACTCTTACAGAGTTTACAAGGGAAGAAGCGTCAGAAATAATACGCAAGCTCGGCGGAAAGGCGTCGTCGTCTGTGTCAAAAAAGACAGATTATGTATTGGCGGGCGAAAATGCCGGCAGCAAGCTTAAAAAGGCTCAAGAGCTTGGCGTTGAGATTATAAGCGAGCAGCAGTTTAAAGAAATATGCGGGCTGTAATGATGCTTGCTGCAAATAATTAAACGCGGTGGCGGGTTTTTATTATATTTAGCTTCTGCAAAGGCTTTAATCTGGATATTTTAAACGGATATAAAAAGTCCACAGATAATTTTATTATCGCTTTCTGAATGACACTGCCCGGTTCTGCTGGGGAGGCAAAAAAGCTTTGGCAAAAGAAAAAAGCAAAATATCGTTTGTCCTTCAAATGAGAAAGAAATGTATGGAGGTTCCGAAAGGGACACAGGGATTTTCGCAAAAAGCATCACTTTTGCAGAATGCTGTGGAATAGCAAAGAGAGATTGTTTACCATCAGCAGGGCAAACGATGCGATGATAATTTTTAGTACTCCTTACAGGGGGGGACAGCAAGCACTGCCCCCTGGTGCCTGATCAGCTAAATAGTTTTGATTATAAAGGTTACAATATTGAGTATGCTGATGGAATTTTTATGCAATTCGGCAGCGGAGTGGGAAAATTTCACTTTATTGAATAGCTTTTTATAGAAAAATCAGCATGGTAGGTATTATGCAAAGACCATGCTGATAATAGTTTTTCCAAATTGGCTGTATTAGGCTGCGGCTGTTAGTTTTTAGAGGATAAACTATAAGCACTGTCTTAAAAACAGTGTGATGCTTTTAGCTTAATCCGTTTTCATCCACCCAGTTTCTTGCTCGTTCTACATTTTCATCATTCGGCAGAGCAACTCCGGTTTTAGCCTGCCTTTTGTCGGGCTGTGATATAGCCTGAGTTGAAAACTCGTCGTTGATGTTTTTGGCAGAGATTTTGCTTGTGAGAACTCCTTGATTTCCCTTGTTTCCGGCTACTTTTTTTATTTTTTTATCCATAATAATATCTCCTTTAGAGGTGTTGTTATTAGTATTAAAAAAAATGGTGCGAATATCCGTTGATTTTTAGAATTTATGTGATATAATATACAAGCATATAAATTTGAAAGTGCTGTTATTAATATTAGAAAAAGCGGTGCACTTCTCATTTTTTGTGTTTTGACGCTGAGGTCAAAATAGCTGCAAATAAGCATTTATATGCCGGTGTGTTGGAACTGGCAGACGAGACGGACTCAAAATCCGTTGTCCGCAAGGACGTGCGGGTTCGACCCCCGCCACCGGCACCACGTCGGAGCAAAATTTTCTTTGCTTCGACGTTTTTTATACCTGTGGCAAAAAAGGCATCATCCGCCCGCTCACTTGCTCTTCATTTTCAAACCGTAACCGCTGACGCTGGGCTGCGGTTTGTCCCTAAATGCGCACGGGTATCTTTTTTGTCAACATAACCCAGGCTTAGCCTGGGCGCAATTCGCGTTCGGGGCTCAGTTTCTTTGTTGCCTTGACGCTCGCGCTTTTATAATGGGAATCTTTTTCATCTATGCTTCACAGTTTAGAAGCTCAACGTGCAATTTGCATACAAAGCTTTTTTGTCGCCAAAGTTTGGACGATGGCGTTGTCAGTAACATATTTTTTGCAAGCTCTTTACACATCGGAGCAAAGCAGACGTTACTCTTTTTCCTTTGACAAAAGGACATCACTCAGCCTCTCTATGCTTCTTCTATTTGCAAGAGCCCCCGCAACTTATATTTCGCTTGTAAACAGCTCGTCATATGGACTGCTGTCGTTGCCAACCTTTTTTGATAAAATTATTTTAATTATCTTTTTATCAGCGCTTCTTAAATGTGGCCTGGATACAGGATTGTGTTCAGTTTTTTCTAAAATACAGCATTTTTGCTGATAATTAGGTATCTTTTTTACATCTCAAGCTTGTCGCGCAAGCTTATGGCCTGTGTACACGGCGACATGCGAACTTCATTTGACAATTTTTTATGGTCAATGATTATGGCGAGCATGTTTTTTGTGATGTAAACAATACTTCAGCGCACAGCGTACCAATTGCGACGATGATTATTTTTCAAAGCAATTACAAACTACTTTGATGATTTTAGATTTAAAGATAAAGTCCTTTACTGCTACATTTTTATAAGCTATAATGTAAAAAAATAATGGAGGTAACGGCAATGATTACAACGAAGATATATGAGGATAAGAGTAATAATATGGTAGCGGTTGTGTTTGAAGACGGGCAGTGTGCCAATTATATTTCTTGTCCTGAAATGGCTGCCTTTGGGGCGGACAGCTTCATTGAAGAAGCTCGGCAGGGCTTTCCGGAGGCACCTCTTTATGAATTCGATATTATGGTTGGTCTGACTATGGAGGAAGCGGCGGCTCGTGAGGAGCGAGAAAGCAACCTTATCGCTCAGATAGCTGACAGCGTAACAATATATCCCTTGCGAATGAGTCAGGAAAATCAGGAATTCTTTCAAATAGAACTTGGAGATGATGTTTGGCAGGAGCTGATGGAAAGCGCCTCAGACAGTGACGGCGTTGAATTAGAGCTTTAAAATCGATATTCGACGAATTTGCATGTAACAAATATTATAAAATTAAAGCAGATATATTTTTATAAACATACTGTGTTTTTTTAAGCTGTCAAAAAAGCTGAAATTGCTTTGTT
>CAJFJP010000089.1 GCA_904384255.1 Candidatus Timburyella stercoris | reverse complement strand
CTAAATATTTTACATTAATTTTAGACATATGTCAATACCTGTTTTTAAATTTATAGTCCAAAATTTATTTCCTTTACTTCTAATAAATTCAGCGCTGCTGCATATCCAAGCAAGCCGCCAATATCATTCGCTGTACAGTCTCTTTTTTATCAATTTAAATTGCACAGCTATAAGTAATTTAACTTAAAATTTACTCTCAAACAGAAAAGGGAATTCCACTAAAAGATGCAAACGCCATAGCTAATATGCCTATAAATATTATAACCGCAGGTGCTCCCTTAAACGCTTTAGGCATATCAGAGTAATTCAGACGTTTTATCCCCTCCGACACCAAAAGCATGGCCAAGCTATAGCCTGCAGCGCCGCCTATTGCAAGAAATATGGATCCTATAAATCCACTGTGCATGCTCTGCACAGCAAACGGTATAACTAATACGGCAGAATTAAAGGCAGACAGCAGCAGCAAATTTAGCGTGCTCTTTTTAGCGCCCAATATATGCAGTATTACAAGCATAATCACATACAACACTACGGCTGTCGCCATTATTGCAGTATAGACTATATAAATATTATCAGTGATAAGTTTTACGACGCTTACTGCTCCGTACGACAGTATCGACAAAAATATAGCGCAAAGAGAGGTCAGCCCACAAAATATTGCGCGTTTCTTCGTTACAGCGGTGCTTATTACCTCCGATATCCCGTAACCTCCGCTAAACAGCAAATTTTGCGCAAGCACAAGCAGAAAGCACAGCATCAGCACTTCAGTTATCATAACCTATATTCCTTTCAGCATCGCGACGGCGGCGCATTTTTTCTGATATCCATGCAAAGAACGCTGCCGCAAGCCCTAACATTATTATTCCAAAAAACGGCATAATCGCCGATGATATCCTATGGCTCTCATCTAAAACTGTCAGTCCGAATATAGCGCCGGTATATAAAAATTCACGTACAGCGGATACTATTAATACCACCGCAAAAAAGGCCGACGAAAACACTGCAGCATTAATAAATGCTCCGGATATGGACTCTTTTTCGTTTTGCCGTACAAGCCCTGTTACAATCAGCGGATCGGCAGCAGTAAGCGGAAGAACCGCACCTAAAGTATACATGTCAAAGAGTGACAGCTTTGTAAATATAAAGCCTACAAGACACACCGCTGCTGCTCCAGCAAGCACGCAGACAGCCGGCATAAGCTGTCTTGAAAAAAACTTAGAAGCAAAAGTATTTACCACACTTACCACAAATGCTGATATGACAAATGCAAGTCCAAGCAGCAGTGCATTTATAAGCGATGTTCCCTTTATTATTATCGGAAACATTCCAAGTGTAAAGAGCGGCACAGGCCTTATAATAAATTTTATAAAACCCTTAACTTTCTGCATTTTCTGCTGCACCTGCCTTTCTCTTTAATATTCCCTTTACCCAGTCAATATTAAAATCTGATACAAACTCATCGAGTGCTTTGGACAGACAGTTCATGATGAGTATTGCTGCCGGCGCACCCTCATAAAGTGTTGAACCAAAATATCTGAACAACATTGTTATAACGCCACAGCCTATGCCAAATAAAATTCTGCCGGCCGTTGTTTTTGGAGAAGTCACAGGGTCGGTTGCCATAAAAATAGCGGCAAAAACAATGCAGCCGAGCGACAGCTCAAATACGGCGGAGTCAAGCCTTGAACCAAGCCGTGGAAAAATTACGGCTATAGCACCGCTCGCAGCAAGCATTGACAGCATAGTTGAGAGCGGGGCTGTACGCCTTATTATAAGATAAAGAGCGCATGCCGCAAGTACGACTATAGGCGTGGCGCCCATTGGTCCCGGAAATCTGCCAAATGCCAATTCAAAAGACGATATATTAGGCGTTATCCCTAAAGCTACATCCGAAAGCGGCGACGCGGAAGCAAGAGCAGCGCCGCCATCATACGAAAATACGACAGGATCTGGGTATACAGACATAACCGTCGGAAATGACAGTGACATAAACAGCCACGCCGCGGCTGCAGGATTAAATATATTGTTGCCTCTGCCACCAAAAGGAATTTTGCAGATAATAATTGCAAACGCTCCTCCAACTGCCGGCAGCCACAGCGGCGCCGACGCAGGACAAATTGCCGCTAATATCATACCTGTGACTACCGCCGACAAATCCGGTATGGTGTTCTTTCCCTTCATTACAAAGCATGCCGCGCTTTCAAATATTATGCATGACAATACTGATACTACCGTTATAAGCAGCGCATGCAGACCATAGTAGAATACCATTATTAAATTTATAAATGCAAGACATATAATTACATCCAGCATTATCAACCAGCTGTATTCTCCATAGCTGTGTCCTGCTGATGGCAATTTTTTCATTTTCACTGCCGCTTCCTCCGAGCTTTAATATTAGTATGTTTACTAAATTATCCTATTAATTCTATACTACTGTTAATTACATTACGTAAATCGTTTAAACTGCTGCAGCGCCGCCTTATGTCCTTTTTGTCACCAGCTATCCGGCAGTTATTGTAAATAGTTTTGTATTCTTATTTGCATTTTAAACAGCCTCATACTGCATTAGCCAAAGCAGCATTGCCGTTTCTGTCACATAACAAGTAGATTTATTATCATATTCCACCACAAATTTTATAATTTGCCATGCACTTGCATTAGCATCATATAATTTTGTGCCATAGCATTTGCCAAACCTATTCGCCCAGGCTTTTCGCATTTGCGACCGTATTTTTTCACAAAGCTCTGCCAATTTCCAGCTATGTCTATTACACACAGCACTGCCGGGTTTTGGAATTTATATGCGGCGCAGTTATATCCGTTCCTGTGTATTCGGAACCTGATAAGCTTACTCACTCGAGCCTTTTCCATTTGTGCTCATCTTTTTATTATACAGCTCCGCTTTATAAAGTATATTCGCTGACTTCCCAACTATTTTGCAGAGATTTATCCCCGACGGGCATACATATGAACACAGCCCGCAGCCTATGCATTTTTTCGAGCGTCTGAAATCAGCTCCGTTTATATTCTCGTTCTGATAATCTCTCAATATATAACACGGCATTATTTTTTGCGGACAAATATTTACACACCGTCCGCAGCCTATACACGCCGTTGCATGACGTGTTTCCTTTCCCGATAAAACCGTTATGGCGCTAAGCCCCGGAAAGACAACAGAAGATGCAGACATCGCCTGACCAAGCATAACATCATTGACAATTATTCGTCCTGGCTTTGATTTCAAAGAACAATGCTCTATCAGCTCAATTATCGGAGTTCCTGTCTCCGCCTCTATATTCTGTGGATGCTCTACCGCACTGCCGCTGACGGTTATCATCTGCCTAAAGTTAAGCCGTTCCTCAGCACATGCTTCATATAAGGCCTTAGCCGCCTGTATCCCCATTATAAAAGTTTTCTCGGGAAGGGTGGGGGTGAACGGATAGTTGCCGGTGAGCTTTATAACCTTAATATCGCCTATAGTATTGTCTATTTTTTTGCTGCACTCTTCGCCGTACATAATTATATGCCTGCTTACCCCGCCCATAGCGTTCGATAGGAGCTGCATGCCGCCGCATACTTCTTTCATATATTTTAAAAGTACAGCTGTACCACTTGATATATATGGCTGTGAATCCAATGACGACAGTGCTATGGCCGTATATTTCTCATCATTTATAATCTCCAGCTTTTCATATAAAAATGTGCCGTCAATCTCATCTGTAATGCCAGCCAGCTTTGCCATCTTAACAAGCTGGTTAATAGACATCTCCGGCAATGACATGTCTGTAAAATCATACTCAATGCTTTTAGCCGCATTATCGGCATTGGCTTGTGTATCTTCAGTCTTTTTATCGTCATCTGTAACCGTAGGCTCTACGTTCGCCTCGGTTTCTTCTACATTCTCTAACGCTTTGTCCGAATTATTCTCTTTGCTCACAAAAGCTGCCGATGCTTCTTCTAAAGTATCTACATCCGCATCAGCCCTGCTAAGCTCTTCCTGCTGCGCGCTTTCTTCTCCGCCGCCCAATACAGTTATTTGTATGCAGTTAACTCGTCTGTAATATGGATGCTTTTTCTCAATAATTCCATCAAATATTCCGTCAAACGGAGAGATAAGCCTAAGTTCTCTATCATCCCTCGCATATGCCAATATCTGCCCTCGCTGGATTTCACTTCCTATTTTAAGGCCCTCAGGATAAAAATCTTTTGAACCAATTTTTAAAGGCAAAAATGCCGTTTTCGGCACGTCTATGCGAAAAAACGGATTGCTTAGGGCAGGTTCTTTCTGTAAATTCAATTTTATTCCACTATGTGGTAAATTAAACAACCTAAAATCACCTCTTGCATACTGCCTGTCCCATTAATATTATATAAATAGGC
The DNA here is from genome assembly GCA_904384255.1 of Candidatus Timburyella stercoris. GTDB lineage: Bacteria > Bacillota > Clostridia > Oscillospirales > Acutalibacteraceae > Timburyella > Timburyella stercoris. The sequence continues at coordinate 3,018 of CAJFJP010000089.1, read as the reverse complement.
AGCATTTTTGACCAAATGTTTTTTCTAATACAAGCATCTGCCTGCTTCTGTTAAGAAATCTGGCCTCATTAGGAAGGAGCCATTACTTTGAATATAGAAATAATATCGCCCCTACAGCTTAGAATTGAAATGTCAGCCGACGAGCTTAAGCGCTACGGGCTTTCATACAAAGATTTAGATTATAATGATGGAATTACGCGCGCCTTTTTATTAGAACTTCTTAAAACAGCCAATAAGGAAAATGGCTTTAAATATTTATGCTTTTCCAAAATGCTTATTGAAGTATTCCCTGCACCTGGCTGTGGATGCATTATATATTTTACTTGTGTTGAGGAAAAGGCTCAAAACAAAAAGGCTAAACTTCGTCTTAAGCGTAACAAAGTGAAACCATACATCTATGAATTTTTAAACAGCACGGATTTATTAGACGCTATGAAAGCTGCAGCTAAAATATATAATCAGTCTGATACGCCTATCGACAGTGCTTTGTATTTAATAGACGGCAAATACAGGCTTGTTCTGTATCCAACCGGAGACTGCGCAAAAGATGTAATATTCCTTTTAGATGAATATGGCATGAAAACTGACGGCACGCCGGCAGCCGCAGCTTACCTATCTGAGCATGGCAAGGTATTAGCTGAAAATCATGCTGTTGAAAAAATCGGCAGATTCCTTATCTGACGCCGCTTAGTCTGAAATATACCCACTTAATTTTATATTAAAGTTGCTGATGTGCTCAAAACATGCAGCTTTTGACGTCCGATTAAGACGTTATTATATATTCCTGCACAGAAACGCAGCCGCCGCTTTCTAAAAGGATTTCGAGCCGCTAGCCCGCAATAAAATCTATTATCATATTGGTATAAAAGATATATTTGTCAATATAATTTCAATCACGCAGCATAGGCAGGCAAAATGCAAGCAGTTTTATGTAAAGGCGGCATTGTCAGACATAATATTTTTCATATATGGCTTTGACATATATATGTCGCTGCCATGCTTATAGTTTACTTGCACCGCATAAAAATGTGACGGCCATACAATGTAATTTTATGAGAGTGTCCATTTAAGATATCTATAGCATTTTTAACTGGGCCGTCGCGACCGAGCCTTTATTATCCGCTTATCAATTTTTAATAAGTCTGCTTCGGCTAAGCTTTAATATATGCGGCAGCATTCTAAATCTTATTTTATATATCGCTGCACGGCCGCACAAGCAGCACCTGCGTTTTGCAGATTTAACTTAAATAACCATTATTTTAAGTAAAATATGATATTAATTCAAAAGAGTAGTATATATATCTTAACTATGCCTAAAAATAAATTACCCGTCAGATATTTTCTTTCATATGTGATATCAGCAATTTAGGGGTGTCAGACTTAAGTATTGCACTGCCGGCCACCAGTATATTTGCGCCGGCAGTCTTTACATACTCACAGGTGGTTTTGTCTATACCGCCGTCAACCTGTATGTCTATATCAGCGCCACGCCGCTCAGCCTCACTGCGTATCTCGCTTATTTTACCCTCTGCCATCGGCATATACGACTGGCCGCCAAATCCAGGCTCTACTGACATAACCAATACCATGTCCAGCATATCTATATATTCAAAAACAGCTTTCGCCGGCGTTGCCGGCTTTATTGCCAAGCTCGCCTTTGCACCGCATGATTTTATTAAATCTATAGTTTTTGCCACATCCGACCCAGCCTCTAAGTGGAAGCTTATTATATCCGCGCCGGCTTTAACAAAATTTTCTATATATCTGTGTGGCCTATCTATCATTAAATGTACGTCAAGCGCAATATCATATCTTTTGTTTATAGATTCAAGCACCGGCAAGCCTATGGAAATATTGGGAACAAATAAGCCGTCCATAACATCTATATGCAGCATATCTACTCCTGCGTCTATCAGCATGTCCAATGTATCGCCCAGCCTAGTAAAATCAGCTGTTAAAATTGATGGAGAAATTTTTATCATACTTCTTAACTCCCATTATTTTCTATCTTTATTTTAATGTATGCACAGATAAATTTCAATAGCAATAATCTGCCCAAATCTTTATAAAGGTTCATAAAATTGCTTTTTGTGACTATATCTGTAATATATGCCAATGTACATTGGCTCACAGTTGTCGGGTCGGTGAAGCAACAGCGCCGGCTATCTTGTTAGGCCAGTCGGACAGGTCGCAACATACAAGATGTGGATTTTCTCATTAATTGGTTCCAGATGATATATTTGTGCTGTCTTTATTAGAGCATAGACATAATCAAGGACTATATGCCTTTTCCCCTGCCAGCACTATCTTATGGGCGGCATAGATGTGTATCTGCACTTCCGCACCAGCATAGACCGGCTGTATGCGGCGGGAGAATACACACAGGTATTCACAGTAAAAATAGGTTGGCGTCGATCAATGCTTGAGTCCCTAATTTATGGCCGGCGCGCGGCGCCGGACATAAATTCCCGCAGTGGTATGGGCGATGCGCCTGGCCGGCCGCTGCATTTTAAAGCCAATGGTCCGCCGCTGCCTACTGGTATGCTATATCTTATTTATAATATTAAATAAATTAAGATGAGCCATCTAAATTTGGCCGTATTTAGACGCCGATTTTATTTTTACCGCTTAATCAGAAAATAGATATATCAATTTATCTGCAAAGGTTATCTTAATTGCGGATTTTTATAGAACTTTACAGATAAAATTTTCGTTTTTGCTTGCTAACAGCGGCCAAATTTCAATGCTTAAGTGCTGCAAAAATATTATCCCGCTTGCTGTATTATAGTAAAAAGCATTGTCATCTTTTGGATAGTGAATTGTCAATGCTAACATTAGGTATACTTAAAATCAAGTTACTTTCTCCAAAAACTGATTATTTATTATACAGAGCGTATCAAAGTGGCTATAACGATCCGCACTCGAAATCTTGCGGGGAGCTGTCCGTTTCGTCCACCAAAAACCTTGTAACCATGCGGGTTTTACCCGGTTCGAAAATTGAATAAGTTTGCTGTTCTT
>CAJFJP010000088.1 GCA_904384255.1 Candidatus Timburyella stercoris | reverse complement strand
TAGCCGGATAATTGAGGTATCATTTGCAACAGACAAGGTACTTGAGCTTTTATTATAAAATATTTTATATGCAAAAAAAGGGGGGATTATATGGCGGTAATGGGAAAAGTGCATTCAATGGAATCTTTCGGCACAGTCGACGGGCCGGGTATAAGGTTTGTGTTGTTTTTGCAGGGCTGTCCGCTCAGATGCATTTACTGCCACAATCCCGACGCGCTAAGCTTAGACGACGGCGAGCTTAAATCGAGCGATGAAGTGTTTGAGTACATCATGCGTTTCTCCGGGTTTATAAAATCCGGCGGCGTTACAATATCCGGCGGCGAGCCGCTTAGGCAGCACGACTTCTGCAAGGACTTGCTTCAAAAATTCAAAGAGCGCCGAATTCACACAGCAATAGATACCTCCGGCATAATGCCGCTCCAAAGCGTCAAAGACTGCATTGACCTTGCCGACATGCTGTTGCTGGATATAAAAGCAATATCACCCGAGCTGTGTAAAAAGATAACCGGCGCCGGCAACGAAAACGCAATTAAAACCCTTGAATACTGCGAGAGCACGTCAAAGCCTGTGTGGATAAGACATGTTGTTGTACCGGGATATACGCTCGAAAAGCGCGAGCTTGAAAAATTGGCGGATTTTTTAACGCAGTTTAAGTGCGTAGAAAGAACAGAGCTTCTGCCGTTTCATAAAATGGGTGAGTACAAGTGGAAGGAACTTGGTTTGAATTATGCTCTTTACGATACTCCTTCACCTACTGACGACGAAATGGCAGGCGCAAGAAAGATCTTTGCCGACAGAGGATTATCTGTACGGTGACGCTTTATGCTAAAGCAGCGCAAAAGTTAAAATAGAGCAGCGGATTGTGACAGCATAATCCGATGCTCGCTATAATTATGGACATCATCTTTTTTTCACTGTTTTCAAAACATCAAAATTTGTTGAAAAACATTGACATTTACCGTTTAATAGGTATATACTAATACGATTTAGATTCAGTGAAATCTATTTGGGCGGCTTGGGATAAAAGGAGATATTATGATTATACACAATTTCAAGTATGTTCCAAAAGAAAAATGGAAACCGATTAGAGATGAGCTCCTCGAAATTATACACAGATTACAAAATGAAGTTAGAGATAATTTTACTTTTCAATATCATTTCGTGGGCAGTAGCAAACGAAAGATGATAACTCGTGACTGGAACTCTAATATTGGTTTTGACTTCGATGTAAATATTGAAGTAAATGACCCCGACGAAGACTATTCTGCCGAAGAAATACGAAACATTCTTCACAAGGGTCTAGATAAGGTTAATAACCCTTATGGTTATTCGGTTTTTGGATACGATTATACCGAAGACTCCACCCGTGTTCTTACAATCAAAGTAAAAGATAGAACAAACTCCCGCATCTTACATAGTTGTGATTTTTGCATTATATATGAATGTGGAAATGGGCGGCAACAATATATTCGCTACAACAAAAAACAAAACAGTTATTCGTGGGAATACCAACCGAAAGGGTATGTGGAGTTGCCATCCAAAATGGAGTGGATTAAAAAGCACGGATTGTGGCAACAAGTCAGAGATACTTACATATATAAAAAGAATATAAACACCGATAATAATAAAAAATCCAGATCTATTTTTGCAGAAACAATTCATCAAATCTGTCAGCAAAACAAATATTATCAACAGGCAAAATAGCGGATGAGCTTTTATGTGTTGTAAAAATTGCGGCAGAACTGTAGATGATTATTGATTGAGGTAGATATGGGTAAACGTTCTTTGATTTCGAGGAGGAAATTTTGCTTACTCAATTTCCGATAATATGGCAGTAGATTTTGACGGAGATTTGTTGATGTAAATGGGAGATAAGATAGCAATGGATACGGATTCGGGGGAATTGCATATTATATCCGGTTGGTCAAACGATGAAGATGATAACTAAGATAACGGCGGCAAAGAGTTTTGGCATCTCTCTGCCGCCGTTATCTTGTGAAAGCCAAGTAAGACAACTTCCTTACAAAGTGTCTCTCTTCTGCCGGCTTTTTAAATTTAATTATGCTTTACAGCTGTAAAAAACAATCTTGGAAATCTGAAAATTATTTCGCCGTTTTTTTGTACCGGATATGCTTTTACAACCTCGCTGTATATGTCGTTTTCAAATTCGGCGGCCTCAGCACCGCTTAAGGCCTCAAGATACGGCCGTAGCCCTGTTCCCTTATACCACTCCATTATATCTTTATGCGATTTCATCCTGTGGTAATAAACCGTTTCCCACATGGAAAAATCGTTTGTTATTTCCGACAGCAAATCAAAATATTCGCTTGGCGTAAGAGTATAAAACTCCCTTTGAGTTTTAAACTTTGCACTCCACTTAGAATTATGCGATATTTCGTTTATTATTTGGTGTATAGACTCCTTATAATTTATGGGGACCTGTACTGCCAGCACACCGCCGGGATTAAGAATATTAAACATGTTTCTTATTAGTGTGTAATGGCTTGGAACCCACTGAATACAGGCGTTTGAAAAAACAATATCAAAGCCCCGATTGATTTTGTCAAAATCTTTTTCAGCATCAAAAACAGCAAAGTCAATTAATGGGTAATCTTTTTTTGCAGTATTAATCATATTTTCCGACTTGTCAACGCCGAGTATATACGCCTCATTAAATTTATCGGCTAAAACACACGTGCTGTTGCCCGGCCCACAGCCTATATCTATTATGCTCTGCGGATTTTTAACATCAATTCTGCAGGCCAGGTCATACGACGGCTGAGTCCTTTCTCTTTTAAATTTAAGATATTGCTCTGCATTCCATTGCGCCATTTTTATACCCCATAATAAATATTGTTATATTAATTATATAGTATCATTTTTTCTTTATCAAACATTTTGTTTTTAACAAATAAGCAGTATATCTGCCAGTAAAACATGGGCATATTATTTAAGACAATGCAAATTTTAGCCTTTAATTTATTTTTATCAATTTGCATCTCCGGTAACTGTTTGTCGGATTATTGTATCAGTATAAATATATTTTTAAGAATTTATCCGCATTTGCTGATATTAATAAACTTACTTCGCATATTAATGAGAGCATCAACAGCGCCTTAATTTATAAAATTTGGGGCAGTTCAATACGACATTTGCATAAATGGTTTTACTCTAGATATTTATTCCTATTTTTTGGGGTTTATCATTGGGAATAAGGCTTAAAAATATAAATTCCGACATGGAATTAAACAGTGAGCAAAGATTAAATAGGCTAGACATACAAAATTTTAAAGCTTTAATAAATTTTTAGCTTTTTTATTTGTCAGCTTTTAAAATCGCCGCAATCGTTGAATTTTTGGAATATATGTGATAAAATAAATCATTAATGCAAAGGGAATTTTTTCTTGGAGGAGCAGATGCCTAAAATCATAGTACTTTCCACCGGGGGAACGATTGGCAGCGCCGAGAGCGGCGGCAGCATAGGTCTATCTTCCGGCGGCGGAATTATTGAAAAATACTGCCGGAAGTTTAATATTGATTTATCTCTATTTGACTGTCGCAGCGTTATAAACGTATTAAGCGAAAACATGCAGATATCTGATTTGCAGCGTCTGGTAGACTATTTATACGATGTTTTGGGTGCTCTGACATCTGACAGCGAAAAATCCGAATATAGCGGAATTATTATAACCCATGGCACTGATACACTGGCCTTTACTGCTAATCTTTTAGGCATAATTTTTTCGCATACAAAATTGCCGATAATTATTACCGGCAGTAATCTTCCGCCGGATGAGGAAAACTCAGACGCTTTTGACAATATAAAGCTGTGCTGCGATTTTATAAATCTTGGCCTGCCGGGCGTATATGCTGCCTTTAACGGAAAAATTCACATAGCTGCACGGATAGGCGAGTCCCGCCCCTTTGTGCATGATTATTCGTCGGTTATTGATGTCCCGTTTGCCGTAAGCGACGGCAGTGTAAGGCTTATAGAACATTCCTGCAATCCCAGCGCCGACGAAATAAGGCGTGAGCGGCCGGTTATTTTTAAATCGCCGCCCGTGCTTGGGAAAATAATGCTTATATCCCCCTATGTCGGCCTTGATTATAACAGTATAAATATATATAATAACTGCTGTGATGCTGTGCTGCATGGGGTATATCATACAGGCTCTGTTGACTCTTCGGGCCATGCAGAGTATGACAATGATTTGAGCAAGTTCTCTAAAAGCTGCAATGGCGCGCTAATGAAAACCGGCAGAGGCTGCGACATGTCTTACGGGTGCGAAAGCCGCAACGCTTCGAAGAGTTTTTTATCTCTATCAGAGGGCAGCATATTTTCGCTTGCCAAAAGATGTGCAGATGCCAAAATACCAATATTTTTAGGTCCGGTAGACGACGGCAAACTATATGACGGGCAAGACAGAGTGCGAAGCAGCGGCGTTATCACATTTTCGGGGCTACCGTTTATAACTGCATGGGCAAAGCTTACGGCAGGTATAAATTATTTTGACAATATTGATAGCTTAATATCATTTATGAATACAGATACATTTTTTGAAAGGATTTGAAACTATGGAGCAGGCAATAAAGCTGTCGGGTGAGTATCGGACGCATACTTGCAGCGAGCTGAGGGAAGAAAACGTAGGCGAGACTGTAAAAATATCCGGCTGGGTGGAAAACATAAGGGACCACGGCGGCGTTATATTCCTTGATTTAAGGGACCACTACGGCGTTACGCAGGTAGTTCTCCACGACGGCAATATAGCCGATAAAATATCAAGAGAGACGGTAATAACCGCGAGCGGCAAGGTATTAAAACGAGATGAGGAATCTATAAACGACAAAATACCTACCGGCCGCGTAGAGGTGCACGCCGACAATGTTGAAATAATAAGCAAGAGCGAGTCGGTATTGCCGTTTGAAGTTCCCATGTCCACCGAAACAAGGGAAGATATAAGGCTTAAGTACCGTTTTCTCGACTTGAGAAACAAAAAAATGCATTCCAACATAGTTTTGCGCTCCAAAGTAATATCATACATGCGCCGGCTTATGGAAGACATGGGCTTTATGGATATTCAGACGCCTATACTTTCCGTTTCGTCGCCGGAGGGGGCGAGGGACTATCTTGTACCAAGCCGAAAATATCATGGTAAATTTTATGCCCTGCCGCAGGCGCCGCAGATATTTAAGCAGCTGCTTATGGTATCCGGCTTTGACAGGTATTATCAGGTAGCGCCCTGTTTCAGAGACGAGGACGCCAGAGCAGACAGGTCGCCGGGCGAATTTTATCAGTTAGACTTTGAAATGGCTTTTGCCACGCAGGAAGACGTTTTCGCCGTGACGGAAAATTTGCTTTATAACGTGTTTACCAAGTTCTCAGATAAAAAAGTGTCGCCGGCGCCGTTTGAAAGGATAACTTATGCCGACTCTATGATGAAATACGGCACCGACAAGCCGGATTTGCGCAATCCGCTTATTATAACCGATTTGAGCGACATATTTGAAAACGCCGACTTCCCTGCTTTTAAAGGCAAGCCGGTAAGGGGCATATTTGCACCAGGCGCTGCGTCGCAGTCGAGGAAGTTTTTTGAGGATATGCTCAAATTTGCCACGGGCATCGGCATGAAAGGTCTTGGATACATCAAGATTGACGACGACTTTAACTTTGCCGGGCCTATTGACAAATTTATTCCCGACGACAAGCGCAGCGTTATGATAGAGCGCGCAAAGCTTGAAGCGGGCGGCGTGTTATTCTTTATCTGTGACGACAAATACACCGTCGACAAGCTTGCCGGCCAGATAAGAACGGAGCTTGGAGAGCGTCTGGGGCTTATTAACGAAGATGAATACCGGCTCTGCTTTATCGTCGACTTCCCGATGTATGACAGAGATGAAGAGACAGGCGAGATAATATTTACGCACAATCCTTTCTCCATGCCGCAGGGCGGTATGGAAGCGCTGGAGACGAAAGATCCGCTCGAGGTGCTCGCGTATCAGTATGACATTGTATGCAACGGCGAGGAGCTTTCCTCCGGCGCTGTGCGAAATCATTCAAAGGAGATTATGCTTAAAGCATTCAGCATAGCCGGCTACAGCGAGGAAGACTTAAAGACAAAGTTCGGCGCGCTTTACAGCGCGTTCGGCTACGGCGCACCTCCTCACGCCGGCATGGCGCCTGGAATTGACAGGATTATAATGCTGCTTACAGGTGAAAAGACAATACGCGACGTAATAGCTTTTCCGATGAACGCCAACGCTCAGGACCTTATGCTCGGCGCGCCGTCGGAGGTATCGGAGCAGCAGCTTAGAGAGGTTCATATCAAGATAAGATAGGATTAATTAAGCATGTCCTGCTGCATTTCGTGTTTTTGCTTATATAAAAATCCGGCGTATACAGCGGTATATTATAACCGAGCGGCCGGTGAAAAAAGGCATGCTTTTGTGTCGGGGCATATTGTCCGGACTGTGAAGGAAAATATAAACTAAATTAACTGCTACACTAAGGATGTGGATAATATGGTGACAAGGGAAGACGTAAAACGGCTTGCAGCTTTGAGCATGCTTGACCTTACCGATGAGCAGCTCGACCGTCTTACCAAGGATATGCAGAGCATAGTGAGGTTTGCGGACACGATAAATGCCGCTGAGGCAAAGGACCGCGACAATACCGGTATAAACAACATATTCAACGCCTACCGCGAGGACATTGTAAAGCCGTCGTTTGAGCAGAGCGAAATATTAAGCAACGTCGACGGCGGGGATGACGGATTTTTTGCCGTCTCCTCCCGCAAGATGTGAGGTGGCGTTATGAGTATAATAAAAAATATAAACGCCGCTTTAAAAAAGCGTGAAATATCCTGCGCTGAGCTTACCGACAAATATCTCGGTGCGATAGAGGAAAACGCCGACCTCAACGCCTTTATAACTGTGACGGCTGAGCAGGCCAAGGCGGCTGCTGCCGCCACGGACAAGCGGATTGCCGGCGGGGAGGACATATCCCTGCTCGACGGCGTACCTATGTCCATAAAGGACAACATAACGACAAAAGGGATAGAGACCACCTGCGCTTCAAAGATACTTAAGGGTCATGTGCCGATATACGATGCCTTTGTATGGCGCTGTCTTAAGGCTGAGGGCGCGGTGTTATTGGGCAAGACCAACCTTGACGAGTTCGGCATGGGCTCAGGCACGGAAAATTCCTGCTTTGGACCCACGCTAAACCCGCACAACAAGGCTCATGTTCCGGGCGGAAGTTCGGGCGGCGCGGCGGCGGCGGTTGCGGCAGGGCTGTGCGCTTATGGGCTCGGCACCGATACCGGCGGCTCTATAAGGCAGCCGGCCGCCTTTTGCGGAATTGTCGGGATTAAGCCGACTTACGGCGCTGTGTCGAGGTTCGGCGCCATTGCCTATGCCTC
>CAJFJP010000087.1 GCA_904384255.1 Candidatus Timburyella stercoris | reverse complement strand
ACTGGGTTGATAGGCTGCATGTGTATGTATGGTGACATATTTAGCTTGGCAGTACTAATTGGCCGAGGGCTTGACCTTTTTTACTTCCTTTCGTTCTGTGTTTCTTTGTGTTCCCTGCTTCTTTTATGGTGCGGGGATTATTTCTTGTTGAAGTTATTGACATTGTTTGTGTGTATTGTTATAATACTAACACAATGCATTTGCACCATTAGCTCAGTTGGTAGAGCACCTGACTCTTAATCAGGGTGTCTAGGGTTCGAGTCCCTAATGGTGTACCACGTCGGAGCAAAGTTCGCTTTGCTCCGACTTATTTTTTGCCTGCGGCAGAAAATAAGTCATCCGCCCGCTTCCTTGCTCCTCCTTTTCGCAAAAAGTCACGCTCGGCTCACCTGTTCGATTGTAAACGCCCTCACGACGGCTCGTTGTCGCTACCAACTTTTTGCGAGTTTGAGAGAGTTCAACTCCCGCCGCCGAAATGCCGAAAATATTTTTTCATGTGGCTTAGACACTTTGTGGAGCCGGTCACGTTAGTGTGGCTGGCTTTTTTGCTTGCCCAAAATCCGCTAAGACTGTGCTTTTCAGAGACTTTGCTAAAATACATTTCCTGCTTCATATTTTGAATTACATACCCTCGACTTTTTATCTGAGCTTAACTAAAACCGGTCGATTTTAACGGCGTAACTGTCAAATAACTGTATAAAAAATTACAAAGCCTTTGATTGTATCAATGAACTCATTGCCGATAAAACACCGCTTAACTGCTCTAAAGCCTCCGGCGTAGACTTGACAAAAACTGCATAACCTGCTGCTGATTGTTATCCTGCTCTCTGTCTTGCACAGTGCGCTTCTCATCATGCTGTTTATGATTAGGCTGCACAAGCATCTGATAAGCTTCGTCGAGCTTGTCCTCCTCGCTCTCATCCATAAGCCGGCTGTTTAGAATATGCGTGTATATGCTGAGAGTAGTTTTTACATCTGAATGTCCGAGCATCATGGATATTTTGTTGATGTGGGTCTTCTGTTCGGCCATAATCGTCGCAAAGGTGTGACGTAAAACGTGCGCATGAAACTCAAAGTCGATGTCGTATTTCTTTTTAAATCGCTCAAAATATGATGTTATGCCGGAATATGTGCGTCGTTTGCCAAATTTGTTGCAGAAAACAAAGCCGTCCGGGCAGGTGAGCTTTTTGTTAAGCTTCTTTTCCATGTCAAGCTGTTCTGAATAGATTTCCCTTAAAACATCCAAAACTATCTTCGGGAGCTTAAATGCCCGTTCACTGCTGCCCGTTTTGGTGGTAGATATTTCCTCTTTGACCGATATTTTATACGCCTGCTCATCAAACTTAATATTTTTACTTACAGATGCATCTACTGTCAAAATTCCTGCACTGAAATCAACCTGCCGCCACCTGATGGCAAGCGTTTCGCCTATCCGCAGTCCGGTAAACATCAGAAAGAGGACTATACGATGGAAGGCCGGCGTGTCCTTTGTGTTTTCTATCACAAATTGCCTCTGCTCCGGTGACAAACCCTTGGTACGCTCCTTTTTCCTGTAGTCTTCGGCTTTGTCACGGTAGCGCTTTATTTTTACCATCGGCGACTGTTCGATTATGCCTTCTACAACGGCATCATCGAACATTTCCATTAAAAACAGCCGCACTCCGTTGATAGTGGATACAGCAATTTGGGGCTGTTTTTTGCTCAGCCTGTCAAGAAAAGCGATGATATCCTTACGCGTAACGTCTCTCATCTTTAGATGCCCAATCCCGGGCTTTATGTGAGATGTAAATTTGTGGGCATACCATTCAAAAGTTGAGCTTTTGCCGACCGTATGGCGCTTATACTCCATGAGCCATGACAGCCCGTACTCTGCAACGGTTATGTCGCTTTCCTGCTTGCCGGCTGTGTTCGGATTAAGCTTTTTATACCCTATTATTGGATAAAGCCTATTTGCTACTTCCTCGCGTGTTTTGCCGTAAATATATTTTAATGTTTGTTTGCCGTTTTCCTTATATCCGTCGGTATACTGGCCCACCCAGCGTCCGTCTTTTCTCTGATAAATTGAACCCTCGTTGTTGCCGCGCCTTGAGTAGCTTTTATTAGCCATATATTAAAATATGAATTAATGAATTTAGAGCAGCTTGAGGGTTCATATATTTTATCAAATAAGACAGATTAAGAAAACGGTTGATTGATTTGTGATACGGCACTATCTGTCGATACCTCCTTAATATGCCGTATAATATATAATTGAATTTGTCCTCATTATATATATCGGCATAATTAAAAGTCAAATTAACGAGTTAAGTTTTTAAAATGATATAAAGTGAGATATCGACCAAAGCACGAGGCTTAAAGGACTGACGACCTTTCGACTGCCTATTTGTGAGACAGGAAAGTCGTCGCTTCTCATTAAAGTACCGATATTGTTTTTGCCCACAGTGGTGATTTTAGCTACATCATCGCAGTCAAAAAAGTCCTTGTTATACTTTTCGGCAAGCCGTCTGGCCTCAAAGGCGGCGGCTATGCCGATGGTTATGTATTGGGGATTGTCTGTAAAGGTGTCTAAAAAGGTGTTAAAATAGTCGTTCATAAATACCACCTCGTTACATACGTCTTTGCTGTTAAAATCAGCGCGTTTGGATTATTCGGCCCATCCAAGGACATACAGGATAATACTGCCGTATATCTCAGCCGAAATGCGCGAAATTCGGCTTCCCATAAATAATGGTATCCGGTGCCGCCGGATAAGTGTCATTATAGCCGGGTCATGGCAGCCGCTGCTTGCAGGGCAGCGGATTATGCGGGGCAGAATACTCTGCCCGCCGCTCGCCGGGCTTGTTTCCTGTATGCTACTATTAACTTGTCAATGTGCTAAGCTAATTTTGCCCTCTATTAATATAAATAACGAAAGGGCACCCAAAACGTACCCTTTTTTCAAAAATTTTTTATTTTTAATAAAAAAAAGCGCAGTCTTATGACTGCGCTTATCGATTTTAACAAGTTAAGTTTTTAAAACGAACGCTTGAATATTATTTATGGCAAAGCTAAATGCTGTTTTTGGTTAAAGAGTTTTACCAATAGGCATGTTAACCGCTACAAATTTTTATCCTTTTCTATGGGCTTGCAATAATTGACTTTGGACGCGCGCGTCTTATCGAAACGCCTTTCTTTAAGGTGTTTGCGGCTTTTATACGCCTGATAACCCTAATCCCGATAGCTTTTCAATTAATTCCCTGTCCCTTTTTTATGTAATAAATTTTGATGATTACGACAAATCAATAAGCACATTCAAATTCGTAATGTCAAATTAACGTGTGACGCAAAAATATCTTGTCCTTGTGCTTTGACCACTACAATATCCATGCCTAGAGAAATTAAAATATCTATATTTGCCTCCACTGTTTTTTAATAAGTTACCATTCTCTGAACTTTATTTATCAACGATATTTTCAAGCAACTGTCCAATTGTATTTTCATCATTTTGAATGACAGAACATAGCAGATTCTGCATTCTCAGCAAAATATTAATATCATGCTTTATGTTATATTTTAACAGTAAATTTTTGATCATTTCTGAATCGTTTACCGCCTGAGCATATTCATCATATAAATTTAAATTCCCCTTAACATACCCATTTTCAGTCATATACTTAATACGGTCGTGCATTAGCTTTTTGTGCTCCCATAAAAAATAGAAGTATCTGACATCAAGCTCTTTTTCAGTCCCTTTTATATGTTCTATGTAAAAGTACAAATTTTTAACCGCATCAATTCCAAAATAATGCTCATCATGGCTTAAATCATATTTTCTGTTGCTGCTATATAAATAATCACGCAGATATGAACTACACTTTTCAATATCAAACTGTGGTTTATAGTCTGGCACTCTGGTAAGGATATTGAACGTAAAATCAGTAAACTCATTGTACTTTAAAGCGTCAAAATATTCATCAAAGCCTATAAGCGAGCCACCGTAATATCCATCGCTTTTATAGCTTGCAATATTGAACTGCTGTTTTCCCATATCAAATCCATATACAAGATTTTCATGGTCAAAGTTAAACGTCTTATATGCATTTCTGTCTGGAATATAATACTCATTTGATTTTGTCAAGATGTAACCTTTATTCTCAAGCAACCGAAACATTAATTCAAGTATGGCGTCTCTGCTCTGCAAAAGATATTTTGGCAGCACCATTATATGTACTTTAAATACTCCTTCTCTTTGGAGCATCCAGTCATTGTCAGCCTGCTCAAATGTGCTGAAATCTTTCTTGCTTATAGGCATGATGTAATTATTGTAAAGGGAAGGAAGATAACTATCATCATGTGCAAAAACAATGCTCAGAGGAATAGCATAGCCTAAATATCCTTTTATCGGTGGGTCAAAATTTATTGGGTTTATTACTTTTTCCATGTTATTACTCCTTAAAAAGTAATTACTGATGGTGGTTATCTTACTTTCTATCGAATAAATCACGACTATAGTCATGTATTACTGGTAAAGGTGAAAAATTTAAATGCTGCCGATGCTGATATTATATATCAATTTTGGATGATATAAGATTTAATTATTCGAACTCTATTGTTAAAGTATTATCTCCTGTGTTTTTGGTGCCTTTTCGTGCCTGAAATTGCCATTTTATCTCACTAATTCCAGCCATTTTCTTGTGATTTAACTGTTCCGTGTACCCCAAATCAGGTCTTTCATTATTATTAAAAAGGAGATGACAAGCAAAATACACTGAAATTATACCATATATAAATCCTGTTAGCAATCGTCGGCGCGGAGCTTCACTTTTAGTTTGAAGGTCTGCGCCGCTTTTTTATTTGG
This sequence comes from Candidatus Timburyella stercoris, assembly GCA_904384255.1. Lineage (GTDB taxonomy): Bacteria > Bacillota > Clostridia > Oscillospirales > Acutalibacteraceae > Timburyella > Timburyella stercoris. Next base: position 2,740 of record CAJFJP010000087.1, on the reverse strand, counting down.
AGGTGTCTTATGTCAGAATATCGACTAGAACTGAAGCAAATTGTGGATTATCCACGCTGCCGGATTTACCGGCGGTTCATACAAAACTTGATCTCGGACCGGAGCATTCGCGTAGGCGGCAGCTCCGGTCTTTTTTATTTTACCGTCCTATGTAGCTACGCAAATTTTCGCACGTCGTATAAACGGATTAATTGGATCAGCTATATCATCTATCCCGGTGAATGGCTGTGCCGAGTCAATGAGGTGGCGGAATGGTTCCGTACACGATTTTAGCATCAGGCGCTTGCCATTCTTCAGGATTTGCAGGATTGTGGACTGATTTCCTATCGTCTTCTTGGACGAGGAAAATTGGTAAAATTCATCATCCTGGGCTGGCAGAGGCATAATTGTGTGCTGGATTATAGCGCGCCATGTGCCAAAGACACCGGCTTTTTCTTTCTGCCAGTATCTTTTGCGGCCGAACTTGTCAGCCAAGGCTGCCGCTCCGAGATGGACGCTTTGCTTGATTTGTGGACCAACACGGTGTATAACGACGAGCAGGTGCAGGGATTTGATGCCGGTCAAGTGGCCTATCTGCGTAACGGCACGGGCAGTCCTCTGCTCGGTTATAATGAGTTGGCACAGCATTAGGGCGTATCCAAAGCAACGGCCGGGCGGTATGTTCGCAAGCTGGTTTTGCTTGACTATATCTCCGCCGTATCCTTTGCGGGTACGCATGGGACGGCAAATTTCGGATATACTGGTGGACAAGGACGAGGTCGCAATGGCGCTCCACCTTTCCGTTCCTGTTAATGAATATGCGGAAGCCGAAAAAACTAGCGGTTCAAATTCTCACATGGAGATCATTGTACAGAAAGTCCTTCAAATTCTTTCTACGCAAGGCTTTCCGTGCTTTTCATGCCAAAAATTTACCATTATCCCACGACTGCAAGAGAGAAACTTTTACCTTTTGAGAGTACAGAAGAGCGTTACCTACTGATTATTTGCTGTAACGAAAGAGAAAAAACGGGACTTTTCCGGTTTGTGGTTACTATACGCAAGGAGGCAGAGCTATGAAAAAATCAACGGAAGACAAAGTGGCTGAAAATCCGCTGTACCATGATACATGGATGCTTTTGCGAAAATACCGGGACGTAGTGTGGAGCCTGGAACTGTCAGTACAACAGGTGCGCCGCCAGTTTCAGATTGAGTTTGGCAGCAGCATTGAGGATTTTCTGGAATCTATTTACCTTGCCGGCGTGGATTTTGCGGATACCGGTATTCAGGAGCACGCCCGGAGCATCGAACGCAGCTACAAAATGCTCAAGCTGATGGAAAACGCCGTCAACCTGTTACGGAACAAGCACAAGTTTGGTGAGACCTACTACTGGATCCTGTACTACACCTACCTTTCCCCGCAGCAGTACAAAAACACCGAGGAAGTCATTGGACAGCTTCAGCCGCATATCCAGGATATCAGCTACCGCACCTATTTCCGCAAGAAAAAAGAAGCGATTGACGCCTTTTCTTCTATTCTGTGGGGGTATTCTTCCAAGGACAGCTTAAAACTTCTGGAACATTTTTTCCCAGAGAACGAAAAAGGCAGATAATTGGCAGTACATTGGCTCGGTTTTGCGATTGAGGCGTAAATCCCCCTATGTTAAAATGAGTATGCTGAAAATTGTATCGAGAGCCGGAACAGGCAGTGAGAACACCATTTTGACGAATGGTGTTTTTTTATTGCCTTCTTCCTGCTTCCGACCGGCAGGCCGTCCATTCTGTGGGCGGCTTTACTTATTTTCAAAGGAGGATTGCGCATTGAAAAACAAACCAGTTTCAACGCCGCCCAAGCCCCGCAAGCGCATCAATCACGGCCGTCTCCTGTATACGGGATTTCTGACGGTGTGTATGTTGGCGTGCTTTTCTCAGCAGGCTTTTGCGGCGACTACCGTCTGGCAAAAAGCGGAAGAAATCATGAAGGACGTCTATAACCAGATCCTTCTGATTTCCACCATTGCGGCCGTTGTCACGGCGTCCATCGCGCTGCTGATGATGAATTTTTCCAAGAGCGGTAAAACAGTGGACGAGGCCCGCGCCTGGCTCAAGCGGATTATTATCACCTGGGCGATTTTAAACGGCTTGGGCTTCATCGTCAGCTACATCACGCCCTTCTTTGCCGGCGGCAAATGGGGCAGCCCGTAAGCACCTATAATCCAACGTCTTATGAATTCAAAAGGAAGGTGATGCCGTGGGCATATTAGACGGGATTGTGGCATGGATAGCGGAACAGGTCATGCACGGGCTGGATTTAATCAGCACATCGGTTTTAGGCGCGCTGGGCTGCGATATGGGTACGTTTTTACGGTATTTCCCGGCAGCCCAGACCATGTATAACATCTTTGTGGCGTTGGCAATCGGCCTGATTCTCTTAAACTGGGCGTGGCAGCTTTTCCGGAACTACGGCCTCGCCGCAGGGCTTGAGGCGGAAGACCCGGTAAAGCTGTCCATCCGCTCGGTGCTTTTTATTCTATTGGCCTACTTCTCGGATGAGATTGTGAGCACTATTCTCAAAATCGGCGGAACTCCTTATCAATGGGTGCTTTCGTCCTCTTTGTCCCGCAGCAGTCCCCGCACGTCGGTCATCAGAATCAGCTTCATGGCCCCCAGCGAGGCGGCAATTCTGGCGGCGGCCACGTCGGCGTTGATGTTGAACACCTCGCCGTGATACCCAGCCGCCACGGTGGAGACAATGGGCACATAG
>CAJFJP010000086.1 GCA_904384255.1 Candidatus Timburyella stercoris | reverse complement strand
CCATCCGCAAAAGTGTCAGGAGCTAAAATCTGCTTCTGGCACTTTTTTGTGGCTTTTTTGTGAATTTGATTAAAAAGTCCTTGACAACTCGTTTCGGGTCATATCCGCACATATATGTTCTTAAGTCATACTTTTTATATAGCTCATAAAACCAATCGGCTACTTTTGATAACTCAATTTCATTGCCCTCATGAATTGTCAGTAAGCCTTGCTTGGCCCATTCTAAATATTTGGCTCCTGCTTCTTTATCGTCCGAGTTATTAAGCTTACTTTCAGGTATCCAGTAATGCTGATAAATATACTTAGTTTTATCATTAGGCTTCATAAGCAGTATTTTTGCACTTGTAAGGTCTGTAGTTTCAGAAAGGTCAACTGCTCCGAGGCAAAGACTTCCACGAAAATCTTCTATGCTAAACTTAGCATCATATTTATAGTCCTCTTCCATTAACCAAGCCTGCGCATTGTTTTGCTTTATATTGAAATCTTTACACAATGTATGCATGCGTGCAGATTTTTGTATTTTGGCCGTTGCTATTTCACGCCGCAAGAAACTCCATTTTTTTATAACACCAAGCGACGGATTTGATTTATACCAGCTGCTTTCATCCTGCCATATTTCCTGTTCGCTGTCCTGTGTGTAAAGCCAAGGCAAAAAGGCATCGTCGTCTATTTCGTCATTTAAAACGCCACGTGCGTAAATTAATTTCTCGTCTAAATAGCCGTCATTTATAAATCCCTCGGTTGTAAGATTTATAAACAACGGCTCATCTTTAGCAGACATTGATTTCCAGCATGCAGCAGCTATTTCATCATTGCGGGCATCATGGCTTTCATCCATAAAAACTTTATCAATGTTTCGTCCATCCTTATTCTGCGTCTTGCTTGACATTTTAAATATTTTAGTATCATTACTAAGATTAGTTATCTGACTTAAGTTTTTCTTTGTCCAACGACTTTTGGGGTCTATGCGCTTCCGCATTCCATCTATTTCATTCCAAATAAGCCCGGCCTGTCTATCATCATTTGACGCGCAGACAATATCCATACCGCCGTCTCCAATCCGCAAGTCTGTGTGTCCGTCGGCGGCCATTAATGTCGATTTGCCGTTTTTTCGGGCAACAAGCAGCAAAATATCCTGAAACCGTCTTATCCATCCATTTAATTCATTGCTGTACTTTTTAAACGAATAAATTGTTTCGATAAAAGCTTTTTGCCAAAGCATTAACTGTACCGGCTGCATATAAAATGGCTTTTTGCCTTGCAGGCAGAGACATTCCATAAATGCAATTCTTTTACGCGCTTCTGCAACATCGTATTTATAATGATTGCTATTTAAGTCACTTATAAGCTTAAATAATTCAGTTTTAATTTCTCTGCCGGCAATAATTTTTCCGTTTTTAACGGCGTTATAATACTGAACTAAATACGGTTCATCGGATTTCATAGGACAAGCTCTCCACAAATTCCGCAACAGGGTCACGCTCGGCGCTTTCAATTTTGCTTAACACAGATAACAATACTTTTGCGATATTTGTGTACGATTGCGATATTTCCTTATACTGTTTTTGTGCCGGCGTACTTTCTTGTTTTGTAGCGTTTTTAGGATGTATTCTAATAAACGGCAGCTTTTGAAGCTCTTTGAGCTTTTCTTCTTGAAAAACAAATTCATCTATCAAATTTATAATAAGAGTGCGCTGATTTTCATCAACGCACTCAAATATTTTAAGCAGTTCTTGTTTCCTTGTCATACACAAATTACATAGCCCTCAAAAGCTTCTAAATTTGCAATATCCACATTTGTACCGTTAACTGCCAAATATGCTACTACCTGTTCATACGCGGTGCCGTTTTTTCTAAAAACCGCAAGCGGAGATTTGCCGCCCGCTTCTAACGATAGCTTTTTGTAGGTTTGAGTACCAAGCGTTGTGTCATCAACCCAGTTATCACTTGCAGTAAAATTTAACTTTGTAAACGAGCCGGGCAAATTTACATTCATAGAACCGTCGCTGCCAATTACTACATTGCCGCCGTTCTTAACACCTCCAAGTGTGTCACCCGCTATCGGCAAAGAATAATTTTGCAATCCGGCAAGCTTTTGCTTTTCTGCTGTAGTGTAGTCTTCGGTTGATAGCTGCTTTCCCTCTACCTTGTCTACTTTATTGTTTAGCTCGTTTTCGACTGATGTAAATTTTGTTGTAACATCATCGCCCAATTTAGCCAATGTAACCGCTTTATCAGCCAAATCAAATGATATTTTATTGTCAGAAGTTACGGTAATTGTACCTGATGTCGTTGTTTCACCAGTATAAATATCAATAAACGCCGACAAAGGTATAGATTGCTTTGTTCCATCTTCAAGAGTAAGTACTAATGCTTCTGTTTCTTCGTCATAAGCGAAATTTGTAACTACTTTTTCAAGTAAAGTATCGACAGTAAAAGTACTGTCGTCATATTTAGTAAAAGTAAAAATACCTGTGCTTTCATCTATAGTAACATTTTTAATTACAGATGCCAGCTGCGTTTTAGTCTGATATTCACTGTCATTGGTCAGGTCGCTAACATTAACTGGTATATCACTTGTATTAGCTTTTCCAGTATCCAATTCTGAAAAATTGTTGTTAATAGCCTCAATATTTTGAATTACAAATCCACCAAGTTTAATACTTTCCATAAAAGCACCTCTAAATTTCTGATATTATTAAATTTCCGTCAAACGGTTCATCTGACCATAAAAGGAAGTCTCCGTTAATTAGTACCTTAAATTGGTACCATATGTTTCCCTCAGTGCCATTTTCTGTCCGAGTGACTTTATTAATTAAATACCGCTCACCAAGATTATGTATGGTGTGCGGTATAGTAAGCTTATATCTTTTTATTTCAACCTCAAAATTATCCTTTGTAAAATTTATTTGGAATATTTTTTTATTGCCGGACCTTATCGCGCGCACATTGAATATTGCCTGCATTTTTTGCACTGATATATTTGCTCTGATTTTGGACTGCGCAAGTTTACCTTGTAATATTTGTGGCATCTACATCACCCGCATTCTCTAATACTTTAAGCAGTCCATCGTCTCTATTGATAATTGTATATGCATCACCGTTAGAATACACTATTCCAAATTCAAAGGCATATGCATCTGGCATCAAAGATAATTGTTTGATTTTAAAATGCTTATCTGCCTGTCGTATATTTACAAGGTTTTTATCAGTCGCATCACGATTGCTAACTAAAAAGAACAATTTATCGCCGTCCTGCAGCTCATATTCTTCTCCGTCGCTATTTATGATGACGGCATCAAATTCAAACGTACGTCCCGTGACACCCTGCAGCACAACGTTTGCCATCTTTTCACTCCTTGCCTCATGTTTATGTATCTCATTACAAAAAAGTAAATTTTGCCAAATTTAAGTTTTAAAAATTTTATTTTTGGGGTTCATGCAAAAAAGCAGTTCACCTTCCAGTCCTAAAACAAAATAAAATTTATTATAATGCGGGGGACTATGGCTGAAATATTTCAAAATAATTCTCTATGTACTTTATCCAGTCTTTATTGTACGCTCTGCTAATACATGTTTCTTTGCTTTCTTCTATATAAATTAGTTCTGCGCCTAACCTGTCGGCAACCCGCTCTCTATCCATACGTAACGGATAACCTCCTATTACCCATGCATTATCCCATTTACCTATACGCATTCGCACCATATCTAATAAACAATCTCTTACGCCAAAAGCACACTGTTTGAGTTTGGCCGGCTTATCATATCTTTTATTAATACTTATCATCTGCCATATGTTGTCTACATCTATAACTATATCGCTATGCCCAGCATTATTGTGTACAAACGTCGTCTTCCCAGCACATGGCGCACCATATACAATATAAGCTTTGCGTACTGCGTACCCATATCGATTATGTATCTCATTGTGACATTTAAAATGTATAAGCTTAATGTTATCAGGATTAAGAGATATTCGTACATCATTAACATTAGTCGGCGTAAGCTCTATTACATGATGGCCTATACAATCGTATGATTTGATTATAGGTTTACCGCAATGCTCGCAGTATAATTGCCCATCGTCTTTTACGCGTTTAAGCTTGAGATATGCTACTAAGTCAATCCATTCTTTACTTTTATAAAATGATTGTATTGTCATCATGCTTTTCGACATAACCCATATATAGCCGTTACATTATATACGCTGTAAATTGTCTGAGCTGGGTTACCGAGAACGGTCGTGACTTTTACATTTTGATTATCGCCGAGAAGCTTTCCATCAGTTCCTATATCTGCCGCAAACATGTATGTGTCAAACGCCTCCGGCACAGATATGCTTACACTTCCTGCAGCCGATTTTGCCTCCGGCAGCACGGGTATCAAAATATCGGGCCCGCTGCTTGGCTTTACAACAATAAACTGAAAGTTATATATTGACTCCGATAACTGTGCAAAGTTTCCGCCGGTTAATGTGCCGGAGAATAAAACAGTAACATCATTGATAGCATTTCCGGCTGGTCCAAAATATAATGTTGTACCATTTAAAAAGCAAGTAACAACAGCCCCTGACACAAAACTATTATTGCTAAGTTCTCCTCCATTTTGCAACTTAGCTGTTACTGGCGTATTGTTAACTGTAAATGTGTCCCCGCCCGTATAGTCTGCCGTTGCTGTAAATTTAATGTTGCTTCCGAAATTGCCAGATAATGCGTGCACTGTCCCGCTCTTTGTATGCGTATAAGTGTAAAACGGTTCTATTGGCACGACGCATTTGTTATCAAGTACTCCTAACACTGTGTTGTTTTCCATAATTATCACCTCATAATTACCAATTGTTTTCTTCTGCTATTCTTTCTTTTAGTTCAAGCTCCCGCTTTTTTAGCTCTATAGTAATAGGGTCGTTAGTATATCCCTTATTTTTGCCCCAGTGCTTAAGTAAGTATATTGCCGCTGTAGTATCGGGCAAAGCAATTTTTTTGACACATTCTGTTCTTATTATATCCCCGTTGTTTTTAACCGTCTTTTCCTCAACATAGTTAAACCCAATAGCTTTTTTATAAAGAGCATTTTCTATAGCCTCGACAGCCTCTTCACGCCCTTCTTTTAAAAATTCCAACAGTTCCGTTTTTTCTACTTTGTACTTGTTAAACGTCGAATAAGCTACACCCAATGCCTTAGCCATAGACCGCTCTGTTGCACCATTTTTTGCCCACTCGGCAACTTCATTTAGTCTCGGCCTAATTTTCGTATCATATACATTTTTTCTCCCTGTTTTACTCATTAAACCACTATCTTTTTATTAATCTTAATTATGTTTAAATTGCATTTAACAAATATAAAAATATTTGCTAAACTACTTGACAAATACTTTTATATTTGTTATAATATCATTGTCAGCAGGAGGAATAATAATGAAAAGCTATTCTTCAAGGGAAGTAATTAAAATGCTAAAAGACGATGGTTGGTATGAGGTAAATGTAGTTGGCAGCCATCACCAGTTTAAACACCCAACCAAGAAAGGAAGAACTACTGTAAAACATCCTGATAAAGACATTCCACCTAAGACGTTGCAAAGCATTGAAAAACAGTCGGGTTTAAAATTCAGATAACCCGACTGAAATTCCCGTTATTATAAGGAGGTTACTATTATGAAGAAGCCAGAAAGATATTTTTATCCAGCCATTTTTACTTTTGAGCAGGGCAAAGAGATAGCTGTTGAATTTCCCGATTTAAATGTAGCAACAAGCGGGGAAAATGATAATGATGCGCTTTTATCCGCAAGGGAATTACTTGGATGTGTATTATATGGGCTGGAAGAGGATGGAGAGAAAATTCCGTCGCCATCTCCATTATCTGAAATAAAAGTAAAAGATAATGAGCGGGCGGTATTGATTGACGTATATATGCCTTCTATCCGACAAGCGAAAATTAATAGCTCTGTAAATCGCACAGTTACTTTGCCAGCTTGGCTTAATGCAGTAGCACTTGAGCATAATATTAATTTTTCTCAGGTGTTGCAAGATGGATTAAAAAAGCAACTTAATATTTCTGATCGTCATTAATGTTCTACCATCTGCGTTCAACGCCGTACAGCATTTCCTGTAATGAGCCAACAAGATTGTCTCGTTGAGCAATAAGGGAATGCAGTCGTTGCGCTTCCTTGTTATACTTGGACTGTATGCCGTTTATTTCCTTATTTAACTCATCAATACGCTTGTTAAATTCGCCGATTTGCCGGCGATAATCGTCAATCATATCTTTCATAGCTTGCTCCATCTATTAACAATATCTGATATAATATAAATAATAAATATTCTTTTATAGGAGGTTACAAAAATAAGAAAAGTTTTCTTCGACTTAGGAATAACACTGACTTTTGGATTAATTATATTTATGCTTTTCAAATTTTTTGGACTTGATTTAACTTCTATTATGGGAATTATAGTTGAAAATCTATTTCAAAGTTTTGTACTAAAATTTATTTAAATAATTAAAGGGCCGGATTACTCCAGCCCTTTTCTTTATTTTTCTATTATAATTATATCTCATTTTTTATAGGACATTCAAGGACATTTAGTGCCATTTAGTGACATCTTTGATAAAGCCTCACCATGCATGCGGCAAAGATGCCTAAACGAAAAATTCATTTTAACGGCGATTTCTTCCCAGCTAAGTCCCCGTATGTACCTATACATAAGTAGCGTTTCAAGAGTTGGGTCATTGAGGGAGTTTATTGCCTTGTACACTTTGCCCGTCATATCTGATAGCTTATCTATTTCGCTTTGCAGTTCCTCTTTTATCTGAATAATCCTTGCAACGCTGCTGCTTATCTTGTCAGATGTTCCGCTGCCTTTTGGCATGCCTGTATTTACCGATGTTATTTTAGTAGCGCGCGTTTCCCAAAGATATAGTTCTTCGATAAGGAGGCTTATTTTTTTATTGCATTTAGAATATTTAAGCAAAAAGGCCTTTTTCTCTTGATTAGTCATAATAATCTCCCTGTTATGATAAGTTACAGTGCTTTGCCGCCGTGCCTGTAGGGCCGTGTTTTGTTGTACTCCATTTTTCTATGTATTACATCGTCTATATCTATGTTTTCCTTGCCGCACCAGTCAAGTATGCGTATGATGCAGTCAGCCATTTCCACTGCCATACCTTCCGGTTTTCCATATTCAAAAGCTCCGCATTCGGTAGGATTATCCGGACATTCGTTCTGCGCATCTGGAACACATTTTCCGCAACTCTCTTTACATCGGTTATTTACGAAATATATCATTTCTTTCCCGGAGCGGTATTCCTCAAGTGCCTCCGACAGCTCGCTGTGACAAAGGGCTATAATTTCGCCGAAGCTGCGTTCCTCATCCCACCAGCCGTGCTCAACAGCATTGTCGTGTATTTCTTTTGACATACTATTTAAGCTCATTTTGTTTTCCTCCTGTTGTTAATCTTACTCGCTTTCCGAACGGGCACCTATGCACCATGAGACACATGCTCCCGCTGCGGTATCGGCAGCTTTTGGCTAAGCATATGTATCTAAGCTTTTTCATGTTTATTTTCTCTAACCCTAATCAAAATGCCTTTTTCTTT
>CAJFJP010000085.1 GCA_904384255.1 Candidatus Timburyella stercoris | reverse complement strand
ATACATAGAAACGATCAAATGCCTTTTTTCTTTTCTGCTTACGGAAAAGTGCAATGTCTTATGAGTGATGCCTTTGCTTTGAGATATTTATAACTTTTCTTTTTATAGCCATATTAAAATTTTATATTGACAATAAGAATTTGCTATGTTATTTTATAAAAGAAGTTAGTCTCGTTTAACCGAGACTTTTGTTTGGAATATTGGTTAGTTTTAACTAACTAACGTTCTAAACAAAATTAATTCAAAAGTTTATATTAGGAGATTATCATGCTGGAAAAATATTTAATAGAGTACTGCGCACCAACTTTAGCTTCCATAAAAACTGCAAGCTTATTTAGTTGTCCATATGAATCTGAAAAAAATTTAATGGAGCAGATACTTCACTGGAATAATCAGCTTTGCATTAAGGGCATATCTCTGATTCTTTTAAAAAAGTCCAATCGCTCTGCCTTAATTTATGTATTTCGTATATCAAGCCTTCAGGCCGATTTAAAAAAATCAGGTACAGCCCGCTTCTTAAAAAGACTAGGTTATTTTAGCGATAAAGCTGAAATAGCTATATTGGATTTAAAAAAACGTCTCTTAAAAAGTAATGGCTTTCCCCATGAAATTGGAATTTTTTTAGGTTACCCATTAGGCGATGTTATAGGATTTATAGTAAATGGCGGCAAAAACTGTAAATGCTGCGGCTGCTGGAAAGTATACTGCAATGAGGCTGAAGCTAAGAAAAGGTTTAAAAAATATAAAAAATGCCATGATGTATACTGCAGACTATGGAATAAAGGCAGGAGTATTTTGCAGCTTACTGTAGCTAATTAATATATATTTTATAAAATTTTAGAAAGAGGTAATATCTATGATCAAAATTGCAGTTGTATATTGGAGTGGTACCGGAAACACAGAGGCTATGGCAAACAAAGTGGCGGAAGGGGCTATGGAAACTGGTGCGGATGTATCTATATTTACCGCTTCTGACTTTAATTCAGAACTTATGGACAGCTTTGACGCTATTGCTTTCGGATGTCCGTCGATGGGCGCAGAGGAACTTGAAGAAAGCGAGTTTGAACCAATGTTCAGTGACTGTAAATCAAAGCTTAACGGCAAAAGAATTGCTCTTTTTGGCTCATATGGCTGGGGAGATGGTGAATGGATGCGTACATGGGAAAAGATCTGCACCGATTGCGGGGCATCTCTTGCATGTGAAAGCGTAATATGCTGCGAAGTTCCTGATGACGACGCACAAGCGGCTTGTATAGCCCTTGGAAAAGCGCTTGTATAAAAATCTGCTTACTTTTATATAAATTTTCCAAAGAATAACGGCTATACTTATTTTTAAAAAGCGATTTGTCGTGCCTCTCACCTGTCGCTTAACCAGGCGCTGAAAACAAATTTGGACTGGCATCAATCTCTGTCTGGAAAAACAATACTAAGCAGTATATAATAATTATATTCACAGTATGATATATGCAGTGTTATTTTTCTCATAAAAACAAATAACATCCATATTTATTTTGGAGGGATACTTTTGCAGCCAGTTCTATGGGCAGCCGGCGGCACCGGATTTACTTTTCTCATGACCGCTTTAGGTGCCGCTATGGTATTCTTTTTCAGAAAATCTATAAAGGATTCTATTCAGCGTGTGTTTTTGGGCTTTGCGGCTGGGGTAATGATAGCTGCTTCGGTATGGAGTATGCTTATTCCTGCTATTGAAGAGGCGGGAGAAAATGGTAAAATGGGCTGGATTCCGGCAGCAGGCGGATTTTTGCTCGGCGTTGCATTCTTACTGCTTTTGGATATAATTTTACCTCATATTCATCTTCGCTCGGACAAGCAGGAAGGATTACATTCATCCTTTAAACGCACAACATTGCTCATCTTGGCAGTTACACTTCATAATATACCTGAGGGTATGGCGTTGGGACTCTCTTTCGCTTTGGCTGGTCAGCAAGGAAACGATCCGAGTGCATTTTATGGTGCATGCGCATTGGCTCTAGGCATGGGAATACAGGATTTGCCTGAGGGCGCCGCCGTTTCTCTTCCGCTTCGTGAAGAGGGACTTCCTGCCTGGAAAGCTTTTTTATACGGCAGCTTTTCCGGATTGGTAGAACTTATTTTTGGTGTATTAGTGGTACTTATAGCTGGATCTATACAACCACTTATGCCGTGGATGCTGGCATTTGCCGCTGGTGCCATGATGTATATAGTGGTTGAGGAGCTTATTCCTGAAGCACATCTCGGCGATCATTCCAATATCGGAACACTGGGAGTAATGGGAGGCTTTATGATTATGATGATACTCGACGTTGCACTTGGATAGGCAGTATATGCTGTATGAATATTACCACAAGCTGTATTGTGTAAATCATCCGCTAAAGTTTTTGTCTTATTTAGATCTATCTTGAACGTTACCACTTTACTGTTATTGCAGTTGAAGGCTCGTGATCCTGTTATATAAAAGGTAATTTTCTATCTTACATTTTAGTTCTATACTCTTCTAACCCTCGATTTTATATTATAAAATTTTTTAGAAAAAGGCCTCTAGAAAATCAGAGGCCTTTTATTATATTGATAAAAAATCCACCAGCTTAGCCGGTGGATTTTTGAGAAAATTATTTTGCTATTCAATTTCAATAGAATGGCTTTGTGGCAGCTTTTTCATTTCCTTTTTAGGAATTGAAAGTTTTAAAATACCGTCCTCAAATTTTGCTGTAACATCCTTTTCCTTTACATCGTCACCGACATAAAAACTTCTGCTGCATTGTCCAGCATAACGCTCGCGGCGAATATAACGGCCTTTTTTGTCCTTTTCGTCCTTATCAAGACTTTTGGCCGCGCTTATAGTAAGATATCCGTTTTCTACCTGAGCCTTTATTTCATCTTTCTTAAAGCCCGGCATGTCAATATCTAACTCGTAAGTATCATTCGTCTCACGTACGTCCGTCTTCATCAAATTCTTCCCGTGTCTGCCATAAAGCGGATTTCGGCGTCCAAACGGCATCATTTCAAAAGCATCATCAAACATTTCATCAAACAAATTTTCTCCAAAAATACTCGGCAACATAATTCATTCCTCCATTCACTTTTGCATCTGCCTGCAACTGTGGGAACTACTTCTCGCGGTAGCAGCCGTTGCCTTGTTTATTTTTTATCTGTACCTCTCTGGGTCTTTCGCCCTCTTCTTGGTACAATTTTATTATAACTCCAAAATTAGCACTGTCAAGATGAGAGTGCTAATTTTAACAAAAACATAACATCCATAACACTTTTTTAACATTTTAAATGTTATCTGACTTAAGCGATTACGTCTCTGTTTGAGAAAAAAATTATCGATAATTCCTTAGCAATCACATTATTTTATCGTTTAGCATTGTATGCCAATATATTTCCCGTTTATATTTTTATATCATTGACTTATTTGCTTTAAAATTTATAGAATATAATACAATATGCAAATCATCATGTTATAAGTATATTCTTCTATATTGTTAATCAACTTTTACTAAGTAAAATTCTAATCATCAAAATATTGATCAAGCTATAATTAAGCAGCCTGCACCGAAAACCAGTGCAGGCTGCTGTTTTATGCGTTTTTTGATATGCCTATACATCGTTGCTCGACTATGCCTTTTTCCGTAAAAAATCAAGCGGACGTTTTGCTTAGTCATGTGTAATTTTTCTTCATCGTCACATTAAATTTAATCAAGTCGATAAGCTATAAGCTGTACTCGATATTACACTCTATTTGCCATGTGAAATTGCATTTCTTAAATAATCTGCAACATGCTGGCCTATATAGCGGAAGCCTTCAGCAGTATAATGACAATAGTCTAAATACCAAGACGAATCTTTATCTTTCATAAGACTAAATAGATCGTCTATCTCACCGCCCAGCTTCAGCACTAGTTCACATGCGGCCTTATTGTATCTCATAATCTCCTCTGTCGTGCGAGGATTCATTATGTCTCCTTCCACCGGGTTCATCGGAGTTGTTGTGGCAAAAATTATCTTGGCGTTTTTAAATTCCCGTCTGAATATCTTTTGTACCCGGCCAATTGCATATACATACTGCTCTAAAGAATTAAGCGGCTCATCATCATATCTGAAATGAGCTGTATCCCACTGACCGCTGTTCCAGTATACCACATCTACACTATCGGGATCCGGCACTAAATTTACATATGAAGATATCGACGCAATTATATACTGTGCAAACCTGCAGTTATCCTCCGGATAATATACATCAGCAATGTCACTGAGCAAATCCTTTACCGTTGCGCAATATCCCTGCCTTATAGAATCACCTATAAGCAGCACCGACTTTTTGCCTTCATGTGATACAATATTTTCCGCTCTTGGAGCTCCTTCCTCATCATAATACGTTTTCAATTCTTTACTCCCCCTGTTTAAACCAATACATCTTAAAATCAAGAATATTTTAAGAGTATTATATATTTTCATTCTTTAATGTGTCAATAGGGTTATCTTTTTTAATTTTTCGCATAGAGTAAAGCATAGAAGCGCCTACTACGACAAACACGCTTATTATCGCCATGAGAATTTGGAGCCATGGCAGTGTAAAGTTTGCCATATATACATCCTGAACTATTAAGTAAATGAGGAAAGTTATGGCTACGGCAATCGGCAAGCCAAATATCAGTGCTCTCGTGCCGTACAGCAAACATTCATAGTTCATCATTTTATTCATGCCCTTGCGTGTCATGCCCACTGATCGCAGCATAGCAAAATCTCGTCGCCGCAGCGATATGTTTGTTGAAATTGTATTGAATACGTTAGCTGCCGCTATAAGCGATATAAGAACTATAAATCCATATGAAAAGACGTTTACTATAACTATAAAATTACGCTCGTTTTCTTCCTGGCTGTTTGCGTCCTCAAAACAGTCATCGCTGTAGCGAAGACCATAGTCCTTTACTATCTTCTTTACGCTGCTTATAAGCTTTTCGCTGTCATCCGTCGTCATGTACACCCTTCCGCCCGAATACTGATATGCCGGCGACAATGCACTCATCGGATATATAAGTCTTAAGTCACTGGTCTCATCTACGCCGAGAGGTGTCTCTGTTATCCTGTCGCCTATATATATTCTCTCAACCGACGCCGGTACCGCTATAGCATTGGCAAGCATTTCATCGGTGATTTTATATTCGCCTCTCTCCCCTATTTCTATTTCATCCTCAGGTACATAGTAATGCATTACCTGGTTTTTTTCTTCGTCGGAGCCTATGCTTGCCCAGACATAACCTTCTATTTCCGGGCCTTCATCCACCGACATCAGACTGTCGGCGCTTTCATTTAAATAGTCATAGCTCTGACTTACCCTGTTGGTTTCGCCTGTTTCCTCATCATAATAATAGTCGACACTTGTAGTTGAATTCAGCACAATGGCCGGCGGATTGTTTGTATTAAGATAAATATTGGGGTCAAGATGGTTTCTCTCTATAAGACTTCTGTAGGACGCATCGTCCAAATAATATGCATTTGAAAAGGTGTAATATTGCAGATTTTCAGAGCCGTTCTTTTTGCCGCGTTCCTTCACAACGGTGTTATATTCGCTGCTTCTGTCCTCCTCCGGTATAAACAGCGTATGCCACGTATACCTGCTGAAAGCAGCGCTTTCAACTCCATCGGCGTTCTGAATTTCCACCAGCAGGCTGTCTGCCTTATCGCTTGCCCAAAAATCCTGATCACGGGAGTTAAAAGAATAAGAAACATCATAGTTTTTTACCTGTATTGTTGTTGTCGTCATATCAGTAAGATACATGCAAAATGAGCTTGCCGAGACAAATAATATAATGCTTAGCGCCAGCGATATAACCGTTGCACGGTACTTTTTGCGGCTGCGCTTAAAATATTTTTTTGCAAGCATTCCTTCAAGCCCAAAAAGCTTATATGTGATTTTCGAGGTTTTTACTTTGCGTCCCTTTATCTTTATATCCTGACTTTGCCTTATGGCGTCAATAGCCGTTACCTTGGTCGCCCGACGGCAGGGAATCCACGCCGATATAAACACCGTCGCCGCCGCAATAACCGCCGCCAACAGCACTGAAAGCCACGATATATGCAAGTTTACGCTGTATGGTGAAGATATAATACTGCTGAATTTATCTCCTACGCATAAAAATGTTATCCACATACCGATTATTCCAACCACGATGCCTATAGGTATGCCTATTACAGACACTGCCGTCGCTTCAAAGCGCATGGAGCGCTTTATCTGGCGTTTGGTCGCTCCAATCGACGTCAAAAGTCCGAACTGGCGTGTACGCTCGGAGACCGATATGGAAAATGCACTGTATATAAGCGCTATAGAGCCGAGCAGTATAAGGAATATGAATATTCCGCCGAGGGAGTAGATTACTGTTGAGAAGTTGTTGAACTGGAATACGCCGCTAAGCGACAGCAAGTCCCAGTTTATCTGAGTGCCGTACTCGCCAAGGCCATGTTGATTAATAAAATCCTCTAAAATTGACGACGAAGCTTTGTCAAGCTTAACATAGGCAGAAAAATTTCCGCTCTGCGCGCCGACATTTTGCATGGTAAGCGCAGTATAGCCGGGAGCGCTGTATGGTTCAAAATCCGGACGCTCATATGTGCCCACTACCGTATATGTCAGCTTTTGACGCGGTGTAAACTCTTCTTTGCCGCCATCCTCAGGTGTAACAAACGGATTTCTTTGGTAAAAAATGCTGCCGTCTTCAGTGCGGTCGCCTATTTCAAGAATAATGACATCGCCTATTCCATAGCTTTCGCCGCCATAATTGTAATAATGCTCAGGCAGAATTATCTCAGCATCGTTTTGCGGAAGCCTGCCTGAGGTAAGATGCACCGGCATTGAAGCAAACATTTCTTCATCTGCGGCACCGACATAAAAATACGGCTTGTTCGCATTGTCGTTTTTGACAGGTGCATAACCTATATACTGCATTGTCGATATCTTCGACGTATTCTCATCACGCCTTAGTTCTTCAACCAGTGAATATGGTATATTATCCGCCGATATGTGGTAATCTCCGCCATTATATATCGTGGTGCGTAAGAGAAAATCAATAAGGCTTGAGCAAAAGGTGGTAACAGCCGTAAACATGGCGGCTGACAATATAACTCCAATAATTGTAACAATAGTTCTTGTGCGATTGTGCCGCATAGTTTTTAAGGTGACTTTATTGAATATATTCATCTGTTAATCACCTCATCGCGGGTAATTCTGCCATCCTCTATTGCAAGTATTCGGTTGGCCTGCAGAGCTATATTTTCGTCATGTGTTATTATTATAAGAGTCTGGTTATATTTCTGATTTGAAAGCTTTAAAAGTTCTACTATTTCCTGACTGTTTTTTGAATCAAGATTTCCCGTGGGTTCATCCGCTAGCACTACCGCCGGCGCATTCATTAACGCGCGGCCTATCGAAACACGCTGCTGCTGTCCGCCGGAGAGCTGGTTTGGCAGATGATCTTCTCTGCCCCTTAAATCCAGCGTGTTAAGCAGCTCGTCAAGCCTTTCATTATTTACCTTGCGGCCGTCCATGAGCACCGGAAGAGTTATATTCTCCGTAACATTGAGCACTGGTATAAGGTTGTAAAACTGATAAATAAGCCCGACCTCTCTGCGGCGGAAAATAGCAAGCTGCTCGTCATTTTGCGCATATACGTCCTGACCGTTCATA
>CAJFJP010000084.1 GCA_904384255.1 Candidatus Timburyella stercoris | reverse complement strand
CAAATTCACGCAATCTCTATTTAGCGGTTCGGGGTATGCAGGGAGTTATGGGGGTTGTGGCCGTTCCATCCAAATACTATCCAAACCTGGAAGTGTTCGAAAAAAATTTGATGATCTCTATATTAAATGAGTGTGGTCTAATTTTGGAAAGAAGACGACTGCAGCAGGAAAATCAGGCTATTGAGATAGAGACGCAGCAAGAGCGGCTTCGGTCAAATCTTCTTCGTGCTATTTCCCATGATCTGCGTACTCCTTTAACCAGTATCAGCGGCAACGCAGGCATTCTTATGGAGAAAAATATTGCACTTAGCGAAGAAAAAAAGCAGGAGCTTTATAGTTCTATTTACGATGATTCTATGTGGCTTGTCAATCTGACAGAAAATTTACTGTCTATTACGCGAATTGAAAACGGTACTATGCGCCTGCAAATGGAGGCCCAGCTCATAGCTGATGTGTTTCAGGAGGCGCTTGCCCATGTCGATCGCAAGGCAAAAGAGCATAATATTACTACAGAACTGCAAAACGATCTCCTTATGGCCAAGATGGATGTGCGACTGATCATTCAGGTGATTATTAACATTGTTAATAATGCTATCAAATATACGCCGGCTGGATCACATATCGTTTTGCGTGCGGAACGATGGGGTTCTATGGTGAAAGTCAGCATAGCGGACGACGGCCCGGGCATTTTGGAAAAAGCAAAAGTTCATCTGTTTGATATGTTCTACACGGCGAGTCAGGGAAACCCCGACAATCGGAGAGGACTGGGACTGGGATTGAGTCTTTGCCGCTCTATTGTATCTGCGCATGGCGGTACGATTTCTGTAACAGACAACAAACCGCATGGTTCGGTATTTACCTTTACATTACCGTTGGAAGAGGTGGAAATAGAGAATGTATAAGCCAAAAATATTGATTGTTGAGGATGATCCTGCCATTAGCAACCTAATTCGCACCACGCTGGATACACAGAACTATCAGTACCATACCGCTAAAACGGGCTCTGGGGCGATACTTGACGCCGTTTCCTACAATCCGGATGTAATTATTTTGGATCTTGGACTGCCGGACATGGATGGGGTTGAAATAATTAAAAAAGTCCGCAGTTGGAGCAATATGCCAATTATTGTTGTCAGCGCGCGTAGCGAGGACAGGGATAAGGTTGACGCGCTTGATGCCGGCGCTGATGATTATCTTACTAAGCCGTTCAGCGTGGAGGAATTTCTGGCGCGGCTGAGGGTGGCACTGCGCAGAAGCTATATGGAGGGAAACACCAGCGAGGAAAGCAGCATTTATATTAACGGTGAATTGAAGATAGACTATGTAGCCGGTTGCGCGTATATCCAGGATAGAGAAATTCATCTGACACCTATTGAATATAAGCTGCTTTGTCTGCTTGCAAAAAATACCGGAAAGGTTTTAACTCATAACTATATTCTCAAAGAAATTTGGGGAAGTTCGTTGGAATCTGACATTCCTTCTTTGAGAGTATTCATGGCAACACTTCGTAAGAAAATCGAAAAAAACACATCTTCTACCACATATATTCAAACTCATATTGGAGTGGGATATCGGATGATCCGCCATTAGACTATTCTTAATAATAATTCATTAAAAATGACAGGCAATATTTTTTAAAAGTCGATGGGGCCGGCGTTTATTAGACACCGGCTCCATCGCTTTTTTCATAAATCTTAAGTGTAAAACCTTTAGATAAAAGTAACCTCCTTTTGCTAGAGTGGATGCAGGATAGCAGCCGTATCAAAAACAAAAGGAGGTTTTGACAACGAACGATATAGAAAATTTAAAACATTTGAATTGGAGATGATAGTAAGTTTATACAGTGCATCTTGAGATACTTACAGGAAATGTGTCCTTTCATGTGAACATACTGCGCGTTAAACTTGTGGTTTTAATTAGTATTTATAAAGAAAATGATTTACAGCATGCTTTCTATGTGTGTTTTACGTCTATGAACAGCTACATAGATGACTTGTCAATGATTTTTTCTCCACAGAAGTGTCTCCTGCGGACGGCGTACCGTGACAGAACCAGCTTTTGTACCATTAATAAGGCCATAACGCGACAAGCAGTTTATAAGCTTTTCTTTAGCCACCGAATCCATAGCGCAAAGCGGTAAACGGCATTCGCCTACATTCATCCCCATTGCGTTCATGGCGCATTTTACAGGAATTGGGTTGACATCACTAAAAAGATTTTCAATCAATTCTAAATAACGGAGCTGTAGTGTATCACTGCGTTCAGTATCTCCTTCAAAATAACTTTGGCAGATGTTGTGAGTCTCTTGCGGAATTATATTAGCCAATACAGAAATTACGCCTTTGGCTCCCAATGCCAGTGCTGAAGTAATCTGGTCGTCATTGCCAGAATAAATTTGTAGTTTGTCACCGCACAGAGAGATAATTTTAGCAAGCTGTGAGAAGTTACCACTGGCTTCCTTAGCTCCTACAATATTTGGAATTTCACTGAGTCTGGCATAGGTTGTCGGCAAAATGTTCACACCTGTCCGGCTTGGCACATTGTATAGAAGAATAGGCAACGACACGGCTTTGGCAATAGCTTCATAATGCAGATAAAGTCCTTTTTGTGAGCATTTGTTATAATATGGCGTCACCAGTAGCAGAGCATCTGCACCAAGAGCCTGTGCCTGTTTTGACAATTCAATTGCATGGGCGGTATTGTTGCTTCCTGTGCCAGCAATTACAGGAATACGACCGGCTGCATGCTCCGCCGTGTAACGAATAACCTCAAGATGTTCCTGGTCGGTAAGTGTAGAAGCTTCTCCCGTTGTGCCGGTAATCACAATAGCATCGGTGTCATTTTGAATATGAAACTCAATAAGTTCGCCGAGCTTTTCATAATTTACAGAGAGATCGGAATGCATGGGCGTAACTAAAGCTACACCAGAGCCTGTAAATATTGTTGCTTTCATTTTTTCCCTCGTTTCTGTCATTTGTCGGTCGGCAAAAACCGACTATTTTTGTACATCTCCATACTATCATAGACTATATAAAGATGGCGTTAATATATTATGGGAAATATTAAGATAGTAAAGTTTAAAATAAAAAATTATGCATGCAAGTGTAATTTAATTAAAATGATTTGATCTGCTTGATGATAATATCATTTTAAAAATCGTAAAATTCTCTAATAAATTTATAAAAGAATGTAATATTAAAACACTGAAAGATGTGATCTGCTTTATCTGTTCCTGTCTTAATATAGCCTTAATATAGCTTAAAAAATGTTTAGGGCATGTTCATGTGAAAACTGATACAATTACAAAGAAATGAAAAGATAGAGGGGGATATAATAAATGCTCGATTTGATTATGCTTGCTGTTTTAGCTGTAAGCTTTGGATTAGTCGGCCTATTGGTGCATTGGTGCAGCAGGCAGGTTGACAGGCAGGAATGAGGGGGAAGATATTATGCTGATACTCGGCGCTGTTGTGCTGCTTATGGGTGTGTATCTGTTTTATGCATTGGCGCATCCCGAAAAATTCTGATGCTTACAGGAGGGCATTGATATGTTTCAAATTATTTTAACCATTATTATATATTTGATAATGGTTATTCCGGTTGGAATATATGTGTACCATATCGCCGCCGGAAAACGTACTTTTGCCGATCCTGTATTTAACCGTATAGATGGTGTAATTTACAAGATCAGCGGAATAAAACCGCAAAATGGCATGAACTGGAAAAAATATGCGTTGTCCCTTTTGGGAACCAATGCAGTTATGATTTTGCTTGGTTATATCATTTTGCGAATACAAAGTATAGGGATATTTAATCCTAATGGAATAGAAGGCATGGAGCCTTCACTTTCTTTTAATACCATTATCAGCTTTATGACCAACACCAACCTTCAGCATTACTCCGGTGAGTCTGGACTTCCATATTTGTCCCAGATGCTGGTGATTACCTTTATGATGTTTGTCTCAGCAGCTAGCGGCTACGCCGCATGTGTTGCCTTTATTCGAGGACTGGCTGGCAAATCTAAAGATAATGTGGGCAATTTCTTTGCAGACCTTGTCAGGATTACCACTCGCGTACTGCTTCCTTTTTCAATTATCGGCGGTCTGCTACTTGTATGGCAGGGCGTTCCGCAGAACCTGAGCGGCAATGTGGTTGTAGACACAATTGAAGGAGCCAAGCAGGTCATTGCAATGGGACCTGTTGCTGCGTTGGAAATAATTAAACATTTGGGGACAAATGGCGGCGGATTTTTTGGCGCCAACTCCGCAACACCGATGGAAAACCCAACGATTATCTCCAACCTGATCGAGCTTTATTCTATGATGCTTCTTCCGGGTGCCTGCGTAATTACATTTGGTAAAATGGTCAGAGACCGCAAGCGTAGCAGAGCGTCGGAACTTGTCGGCGTTGATGCTGAAGAGGCATTTGCATCAAAAAGCAAAATCCGCAGAAGTTTTACCGTTTGGATGTATGGACGAGAAGGACGGAGCATTTTTGCCGCTATGGGCATCATTTTTGTCATTGGACTTGTCGTTTGCTTCTGGGCTGAAAGTCAGGGCAATCCGCTGCTTGCCGATGTAGGGCTTAACCAGTCTATGGGAAGCATGGAAGGTAAAGAGGTCCGATTTGGTATTGCACAGTCTGCAATGTTTACTACCACGACGACGTCATTTACTACCGGTACTGTCAACAATATGCATGATACACTTACGCCGCTGGGCGGCATGATACCTATGCTGCATATGATGCTTAATGTGGTATTCGGCGGTAAGGGTGTCGGCCTTATGAACATGATTATGTACGCTATTTTGGCGGTATTTATCTGTGGACTTATGATAGGGCGTACGCCTGAATATCTTGGCAAAAAGATTGAAGGGCGTGAGATGAAACTTACGGCATTGTGTATTATAATTCATCCGCTGCTTATTTTGGCATTTTCTGCCTTAGCCGTTGGTACGGCCGCCGGCTTAGAGGGAATTACTAATCCCGGCTTCCATGGGCTTTCGCAGGTGCTGTATGAATTTGCATCTTCTGCGGCCAACAACGGTTCCGGATTTGAAGGCCTTGCCGATAATACCATGTTCTGGAATATAACAACCGGGCTTGCCATGTTCTTTGGACGTTATCTGTCTATTGTAATTCAGCTGGCCATTGCCGGTTCGCTGATGAAAAAGAAATTTGTAAGTGATTCTATCGGCACGCTGCACACCGATACCGCTTCGTTTGCCATTATATTGGTTTTCGTTGTATATATCTTTGCAGCGCTGACTTTCTTCCCGGTGCTTGCGCTCGGCCCGATTGCGGAACATCTTACCATCTGGGCATAAGGAGGTAATCTTAAATGAGTAAAAAGCAAAATAAGAAGCTGATAACGCCTGAAATATTCCGCCAAGCGATTATTGGTTCTTTTGTAAAACTGAATCCGCGTACCATGATGAAAAATCCTGTCATGTTCGTTGTAGAGGTAGGATTTATTATTACGCTTGTTCTTTCTATTTTCCCAACATTGTTCGGAGATTTAGCAGCAAGCAATCTGCGTACTTATAATATTATTGTTTCAGTTATCCTGTTTATCACTGTACTGTTTGCAAACTTTGCCGAGTCAGTGGCGGAAGGTCGCGGCAAAGCTCAGGCGGCAAGCCTGAAAAAGACGCAGAATGACACTAAGGCTCGTCTGCTTAAGGAGGACGGCTCAGAAGAGATAATTCTGTCCAGTCAGCTAAAAAAAGGCGATATAGTTATGGTTTCATCTGGTGAAATTATTCCTGGCGACGGTGAAGTAATTGAAGGAATTGCCTCGGTGGACGAATCCGCTATTACCGGCGAATCTGCACCAGTTGTAAGAGAGTCCGGCGGCGACTTCTGCTCGGTAACAGGAGGCACCACTGTTGTGTCTGACTGGCTTAAAATTAAGATTACCTCGGATCCTGGCAACAGCTTTCTTGACCGCATGATAGCACTTGTTGAAGGCGCGTCCCGTAAAAAAACGCCAAACGAAATTGCTCTTAGCACTTTACTGGTTTCGCTGACAATTATCTTTATGATTGTTATAGTTACACTTTATCCTGTAGGCATTTATTCCGGCGTTCAGCTGAAGACATCAACGCTTATTGCTTTGACAGTCTGCCTTATTCCTACTACTATAGGCGGTCTGCTGTCCGCCATTGGTATT
Source organism: Candidatus Timburyella stercoris (assembly GCA_904384255.1). Taxonomy (GTDB): domain Bacteria; phylum Bacillota; class Clostridia; order Oscillospirales; family Acutalibacteraceae; genus Timburyella; species Timburyella stercoris. Next base: position 1,711 of record CAJFJP010000084.1, on the reverse strand, counting down.
GCAGGTATGGATCGTGTTACGAGATTTAATGTCATTGCTATGTCCGGTAAAGCCGTAGAAGCCTGCGGTGATGTGGACACCATGATACTGGATAAGACCGGAACAATTACCTACGGCAACCGTCTCGCGGCGGATTTTTTCCCGGTCGGCGGAGCCAGCCGAAGTGATCTTGTCCGTTGTGCGGCATTAACCAGCTTGCACGACGAGACGCCGGAAGGAAAATCCACTTTGGAACTTGCACGTCGCCTAGGAGACAAAAGTACCGAGACTGAAGGCTCTACATTTATTGAGTTTACTGCCCAAACCCGAATGAGCGGTGTGGATTTACCCAATGGACTTAAAATACGCAAAGGCGCTGCCGATGCTATTGAGCAGTATGTAAAAGAACTAGGTGGTCAGATTCCAGCTGATCTTCACGAGCAGGTCGATAAAATTGCCGGACTTGGAGGTACACCGCTGGCAGTTTGCAAAAACAGCCGGATCCTCGGCGTTATCTATTTGAAGGATACGGTAAAGCCGGGAATGGTGGAACGGTTTGAACGCCTTCGCGCCATTGGTATTAAAACCATCATGTGTACAGGCGATAACCCGCTGACGGCGGCAACCATTGCCAAGGAGGCTGGTGTAGACGGCTTTATTGCCGAATGCAAGCCGGAGGATAAAATTGATGTCATTAAAAAAGAGCAGGCAGACGGAAAAATTGTAGCCATGACCGGCGACGGTACCAATGATGCTCCTGCGCTGGCGCAGGCGAATGTGGGGCTTGCTATGAACAGCGGCACCACTGCCGCCAAGGAAGCGGCAAATATGGTTGACTTGGACTCCGATCCTACCAAAATTTTGGAGGTAGTGGAAATTGGCAAGCAGCTTTTAATTACACGCGGAAGCTTGACTACCTTTTCCATTGCCAACGATATTGCAAAATACTTCGCTATTATCCCGGCTATGTTTATGGAAGCCATTCCGCAACTGGCAGTACTGAACATTATGCACTTGTCAAGTCCTTATAGCGCTATTCTGTCCGCTTTGATTTTTAACGCACTTATTATACCGTGTCTTATTCCTTTGGCGATGAAAGGCGTTAAGTATCGCCCGATGTCTTCCGGTAAGATGCTGGCAAGAAATATGCTTATTTATGGAGTAGGCGGAATAATCACACCGTTTATTGGAATTAAAATTATTGACCTGATTATTCATCCGCTGCTTACACTTATTGGATTATAATCAGTTATATAGGAGGAAACAAACCATGAAAGAACGTGCTAAAAAACTGTTGCATGGTACCAGACAGGCCGTTGTAGTAACGGTTATTCTGATGCTTGTCTGCGGACTGCTGTTTCCCCTGCTTTTGACAGGGCTTTCTGCTCTGTTCTTCCCGCACCAGGCGAATGGCAGCCTAATCACCGTAGATGATAAAACATACGGCGCTGAATACGTCGGTCAGGAATTTACGCAGGATTATTATATGTGGAGCCGCCCATCCCAATATCATTATAATGTCTATGTTGAGGATAAGGATGGTACACAGCATTATATAATAAAGGACGATGCCGGCAAGCAGCTTCTTTTTATTGTGGATGAAGAAGATACAGATGGGAATATTACTAAAGCTCATTATGATACTTTTGATGAAAACGGCGAGCAGGTGTTCTACAAAGATATTGAGAATTTGGAGGAAGCGACTGATACAAGATTTGGAGGCGTTGGTTCT
>CAJFJP010000083.1 GCA_904384255.1 Candidatus Timburyella stercoris | reverse complement strand
GCGCCTGACCAAGTTTTCCCCACCTCATGCGGAGATAAAAGGAAAAATCGAAATTTAATATGTAATACCAGCCAGTCTGCGAAATGCCCTGATATTCACTTAAGTTATCTGAAGTTACTTCAACAAGGCTGTAGCCGTTTGTCTGCTGCGGCGTAATTTTCCATTCTACTGTGTGCTGCATTTCATCGCCGTATTTATCTATATATGTCACCTGCGTCGGCAATGTATTTGAGCCTATTGACAGTGTATAGTTTCCTATCCCGCTACGAGCGTCTATACTTATGTTTGGGTAACTGCTAAGGCCTAAATCTGCCAGATTTGCCTGAGTAAGCTCTTTAAATCCGCCGCCGTCCATAGAAAAATATAGCTTTGGCGCTGTATACTTATCAGCACTGGGGCGTATTCCAGTCTCATTATTGTTGTCAACCCAGAATATTTTCTGACTGTATGCCTCATGGTAGCTGTCAATGCGGATATATTCAGGTTCGTTTATATAAGTAGCCGCTATATTATTGCCGCTCTGTGTTGAGATTAAGCTGTTCTGTATCGTTTCTGTACAAGTAACTTCTTTGGCAGTGTTTGCCGTCGTTTCACACAATGCAGTGTTGTTTTCTGCTTTCTTGCTATCTATGCAAACAGGAATACCCTCCTGCGCGCTTCTTTTGCAAGTATATTCACTGCCAGCAAGCGAAACAGCGTCCATTTGCACTGACAGCGTTGCTCTGGCATCATGTTCGGATACTTCATTTTCGCACAGTATCAGAGAGCTTCCAAACAAAATAATTTCGCAGTCAAGGTCAGGCAGTTCCGCAATTTTTGTAAATGCTTTTGGCGTACGTACTATTTCAACCTCAAGCGTCGATGTATCGGTACGGGCCACACTTCTTACCACCGCATCTGGCGGCAGTCCAGTTATAGATACAACCGACGCGCTGTCCGCAGTTATATGACCGTTTGACGACAAATATGAATAATCGCCTTGCGGAAGATAAATACCTTCTGGAAGCTTAAGGGTAACCTTAAAAGTCTGAATTTGTGTATAAATAACTCCAGTTTCAGCTTTGTTCTGCGAATCTGCAAGGATACTAAAAGCAAAGTCTGAAATACTGCCATTTAATATTTTAATATTTTCCGACTTTGCTTCGACCGCCATTTCCCAGTTAAAAGAGGCATTAATTTTAAAGCTTCCGCCCTTTTTTTGCAGCACCGGCTCTCCAGACGCTCCTTCTTTCAGTGTCGGAAAAATTATTATATCATCGTCGCTTACATCTATGCTGAAAGGTGCGGCAGTTTTACTCCATGATTTAAAGGTAAGCTTACTTGTTAGAGAGGGATTTTGAGCATCTAATACAAAGCAAATATTTGCTCCGCCGTCGCTGCGCAGTTCAATATCTGCCGATACACCTTCGTCAAAGTATTCCGTTTTATCATAATCCAGATTGCCGTTTTCATCTCTAAACTGCTGTAACGCCGAGACCTCTTGACGTGTAAGCGATATTTTTACTTTCGCGCTTTCTACAATGCTCTCACTATTGAAGTTAAGTGAAGCATTTAAGTTTACCGTTCCTGTTTCACCAGTTTTTACGTTTTCTTCTGCCGGCTGCCAGTACACATATACATCAGGTTTAACATTAGTAATTTTAGAACCGATTTGAGCAGCATATGTTATGATTGATAATGGCAGCATTGTAAATGCCATAATAGCAGCCATTACAATGCTTAATACTCGGTATTTAAATCTTATTCTTTCTCCCATATAATCACTCCTTTACATATTAAAAATTCTTTATAATCTTATACTTAATATATGGGGTTAAAGCATAAAATTTATGTCACAAATGTATAATTTGTCAAAATTTGAATAGCTATAAATATGTAAAATCACTGCTTAAATGTATAAACTACTACAGTCAGTATCAAAAATTTTTATTAGTTTTATGTAAGCTTATACAATACCATTAAAAAATAATTTTTCTAAATAATATAAAAAAACAAGTGCCCGAAATAATCTTAAAACAAAAGAAAAATCAGACACTTATAAAAAATATTATTAGCTTTAATAAATTACAGTAAAACTCCAAAATTAAATATTATGTTAATTAATTCTCATATCTATAAACATATGGCCAAGAGTTCATGTCTTCAATATCCTTTTGAACTTGATTTAATATAAACTTCTTTAATCAACTAACATCGCTCATGTCAAAATTTATGAAAAGAAAACAGGAAAGGAATAGAATAATTTTCAACTTAAATATGAAAATTATAAATGTGTCATATACTATCTGGATATTTAAAAGCTAATGGTCAGATATAAAAGATAAATAATAAAGAAAAGTAAATATATTTTTTATTAAACATAAATGAGTAATTTCTTTTTCTTATCATTTTTATAATGTTAAAAGGCTTTCGTTGCTATTTTTTATTGCCTTTTTCAATACCCCGTGGTACCATAAAATAGAACATACGCCTGTTGCCGCAGAGGTATGTTTAAATGTTTTTTGTTTTCTTTTTTAGCTATTTTTTTGCATAAAGATTATCTCTGACTTTTAACTTTAAATCTTGTTTTAAAACTTTTTTACGTGCAAACGCACATTGACACAGATTATCTTTCCTTTTCCTGTTTTCGCCAGCCATTATACGAAATTAAATCTCGTATTTTGGATATATTATATACGAAATTAAATCTCGTGTCAAGTGTTTCGAAAAATTATTTTAGAGGTGTTTTTATGAACACATTTGGCCTGAGATTAAAAGAGCTCAGAAAGGCAAAAAAGCTAAAACAGTCGGATATTGCAAATATTCTTGGCATAACAACGCGCAATTATCAGGATTATGAATATGGAAAAATTGATCCGCCTACATCAAAGATGATAATATTGGCTGATTATTTTAATGTATCCATAGACTTTCTTGTTGGAAGAAGTGAAAAAAAAGGCCGATAAGTCAAAGCTTATCGGCCTTTTTTATATTAAATTAAACTTACTTTAATGCTTACTTTACACCTGCCAAAAAATCTTTTAGTTGGTTGAATACAGTTTCACTCATAACGCTGTTTCTCTCGCCATAATACATTGCAATTGAATACTTGCCTAAAAAATCCTGATAGGCGTCAACATAAGCCTGATATCTTTCTAAATTCTTCTCTCTGTCCTTGCCAGAGTATAGATTGCTCTGTGACTCCATCTCGGCGCCCACCATAGTGCTGGATTTCTTTTCTCCGCCCCATGCAACATAGCTTTTATTAAGAACAGCATTTTGAAGCGTTGCTTCTTTAATCAAATCTATATTATAATCCAACCCATCGGTAAAAACATGATTAGGCTGAAGTATAACATAATCAAATATATCCGTCTGATTAGCTATAAAGCCTATATGCTTGCCTGTATCATTAGTGGAACGGTAATAAGGGCACCAAAATGTTAGCTTTCCATCCTCATGCACAGCGTCGTTGCAGGCTTTCATGGCACGTACCTCTGCGTTATTAAAATCTACAAGATTTTCAATATCGAAGCAGTTGTACATTGTCTCCGGCACATCCTCCTTAAGCCAGTAAAAGCCCTTTATATTGTTTTCCCATATCTGCGGATCGGTATTATTTTTTAAATAATTATAATATTCCAAAAACGGCTCTATGTATAAATCAGCCAGTGTTACAACGTACATATCCGGGAAAGAGTACCATATTTCTATGTCAGGATTTACTGCTACCAAACGCTCAGCAAACTCCAGCGTCATATCTGCATAATCATTGAGCAATAAATCCTCATCGAGCGGATTTATTATGCTTCTGAATTGAGCCTTCAGCTTATCCAAATCAGCCTGACTTGGGTCGCCGCCCACCATATCGGGAGTTATAGCGTTAATGTCATCCTTTGTTATCAACAGCTCAGGCTCTGTCCCACCCTCCGGTATATATGTTACCGGTGCCGTGCCGTAAGCTATACATACCTCGTTTACGCCAATGTCAGTAAGCTTTTGAAGATCGCTATCTGTATATTTTGCATATGATGCCGTCGTACTTCCTACATATCCGACATGCATAAACAGAGGCTTAATCGGCTCCAAAGCATCGTGCGGTCGAAGAGAGTTTTCACCGCATGATGTAAGCATTCCAACCATCATAACTCCAGCCATTAAAAACGAAACTATTCTTGCAAAAATTTTCATTTTTTCAACCTACCTTTATCTATATTAATAATTGAGATATTAGCCGTTGTTATTAAGCAAATCTTTAAGAAAGCTTATTGACCTGTCATCCATTAAGCTTCTGCGCTCGCCGCAGTAAATGGCCACCGGATATTTGCCTATCATATCGCCGTAAGCCGCTACATAGTCCTGATATTTCTCTATGTTGTGCGCACCTCTGCTGCCGTCGAAATCTTTTGAATCCATTTCAAATTCCGGGCCGATCATTGTACTGGATTTTTTCTCGCCACCATATGCAATGCTTTGGGCATTTAACACGGTGTTTTGCAACGTGGACTGCTTTATTATTTCAATATTATTTTCCAGCCCATCTGCAAAAAAATGATTGGGTTGAAGTATTACATAATCAAATATATCTGTCTGGTTTGCTATAAAACCTATGGGAAGCCCTATTTCCACTGTGGGTCTGTAATACGGGCACCAAAATGTGAGTTTGCCATCACCGTGTACAACATCGCAGCAAGCTTTCATTGCCTTTACTGTTGCATTGTCAAAATCCTCTAAATTATTTGTGTTAAATAACTCATACGTCTTTGTCGACACGCCCTCTTTTATCCAGTACATACCCTTTACATTTTTTTCCCATATTTCCGTGCCGGTATCGCTTTTAAGCTTTTCATAATATTGCAAAAACGGCTCTATATAAAGCTCTGCAAGTGTTGCAATCCGTATATCAGGAAACGCATACCATATTTCTATGTCAGGATTTACAGCAACTAAGCGGCGGAGCAGCTCAACAGCAAATTCAGCGTATTTATTCAGTGTCAGCCCATCATCGAGTCCGCCTAAATTCTCTTTATAGAGCGCTTTCAAGCTGTCAAGATCCGTCTGAGAGGATGCCCCAACCATTTCTGCCGTTATGCCGTCTATATCCTCATCCGTTACCAATGGTCTCGGCTCAGTTTCGCCCTCTGGAATATATGAAGCCGGATAGCTGCCAAAAGCTATGCATACCTCCGTTACGCCTATGTCCTTTAACACTTGCAAATCCTCATCGGTATATTCCATATACTTTGACAATGTTGTATTGTTCATGTATCCAACATGCATAAACAGAGGCTTAATTGCCGGCAAAGCATCATGCGGTCGAAGAGAATTTTTACTGCATGATGTTAAAACTCCTACCACTATAACAGCCGTCATAAGCAGAGATACAATTTTTGAAATAATTTTCATTTTCTCAAATACCCATTTGGTTTGTAGAATAAATAGCCTGCTTTTATGCCTTTGCTCAAAGTTATCCGCCATATACCATATATTCCCAGATACGACAATACATTTAAAAGCGTAAGTCTGAATGTAATTTTCCAAAACAGTATATTAGTTTCTCATTCAATGCCGCAAATTAGCCGATATCTAAGCATCTCAGGCAAAAGATTTATAAAATTTAATACAAAGCGCTTAGCGCAAAGCTTTTCTTCGACAAATGACACCTATTACTTACTTTCACTTAAAAAGTCCGATAGAAAGTCAATTACGGTGTCGTCCATCTGGCTGGGCCGTGAGCCGCAGTAAAAGGCCATAGAATATTCGCCAAGCATGTCTTTATATGCATCTACATACGCTTGATATCGCTCTTTGGCCGCTTTGCTGCCAGCTCCGTTGAAATTTTCCGCTTGCATTTCTATTTCAGGACCTATCATCGTATTCGACTTCTTTTCGCCGCCGTATGGATTGCCATCATCATCTAGCACAGCATTGCTTATTGTTGCATTTTTTATAATATCAATATTTTCCTTTAAGCTCTCGTCAAACATATAGCCAGGCTGAAGTATTACATAATCAAATATATCTGTCTGATTAGCTACATAGCCTATTGGACGTGCAACATTATCATTATCTCTGAAATATGGACACCAGAAAGTGAGCTTACCATCCTCATGCGCCGCATCGGTGCACGCTTTCATAGCTTTAACCGTAGCATTGTCAAAGTCCACTAAGTTTTCTGTATTAAGATTATCATACATAACTACCGGAACATCTTCCCTTGCCCAGTACATTCCCTTTATATTTTTCTTCCATATTTTTGGGTCGGTTCCAGATTTCAGCCTGTCATAATAATGCAAAAATGGCTCTATATACAGCTCGGCAAGGGATGCAATAAATATGTCTGGAAAAGTGTACCATATTTCTATATCAGGATTTATTTTCACAAGCCGCTCGGCAAGCTCAATAGCAAAATCGGCATAATCCTCTATAAGAAGCTTTTTGTCAAGTCCTTTAATCTTTTTTATGTAATCAGATTTTACCGTTTTTAAAGTCTCGCTCGATGTCGTTCCTATCATTTCCAGCGTTATATTATTTATATCGTCTTCAGTCACTATCTGCTTGGGCTCCGTCTCCCCATCGGGAATATATGCCGCCGGCGCATTGCCAAAATTAATGCAGACCTCCGTCACGCCAATGTCGCAGAGCTTCTGCAAATCTTCGTCACTATACTCTACATACTTTGACGCTGTACTATTATTTCTATATCCCACATATATCAGCAAAGGCTTAATTGCTTTCGGCGCGGCACTTAAATTACCGCAGGAAGGCAACACAGACGCCGCTATTGAAGTCATCAGCATTACAGACACCAATTTAGTCAATTTTTTCACTTTATACCCTCTGTTTACTCTTTTTTTAATCTATCCATTAAGAAAATACTCAAGGTATTCAATAACCGTATCATCCATCTGGCTGGGCCGTGACCCACAGTAAAAGGCTATTGAATATTCACCAAGCATGTCTTTATATGCATCTACATAAGCCTGATATCTCGCTTTTGCGCTTTCGCCGTCGCTTCCGTTGAAGTCTTCCGCCTGCATTTCTATTTCAGGGCCAATTATAGTGCTTGATTTTTTATCACCGCTGTAGATTGCTCCGTTATTATTGAGTACAGCGTTTTGCAGTGTCGACTGTTTAACAATCTCAATGTTGTTTTTCAGTCCATTTTCAAACATATATCCTGGCTGAAGTATAACGTAGTCAAATATGTCAGTTTGATTTGCAATATATCCTATCGGCATGCCAGTATCTGCCGTCGGCCTGTAGTATGGGCACCAGAAAGTGAGCTTACCATCCTCATGTACAGCGTCGGCGCAAGCTTTCATGGCTTTTACCATCTCATTATCAAAATCTGATAAATTCTCGGTATCAAAATTATCAAACGAGCCCGTGGGAATATCCTCCCTGCTCCAATAAAAGCCTTGAATATTATTATTCCAAACCTGCTCGCCGGTTCTTTCCTTCATCATTTCGTAATACTGCAAAAAAGGCTCTATATACAGCTGTGACAGTATCGGTACGGCAATATCGGGAAAGCTATACCATATTTTTATATCTGGATTTATCTCTAAAAGACGGTTTGCAAACTCAAGTGTAAAGTCCGCATATGACTCAAGAGTAAGTCCTGCGTCCATTTCCTCTACTCTTTCAGTATATGTCTTTTTAAGACCGTCAAGATCGCTTTCAGTTTTGTCAGGCCCGAGCAGTTTAGGCGACATACTGTTTACATCGTCCTTGTCAACTATAAATTGAGACTCACTCTGACCTTCCGGAGTATACGCCACAACAGGTGTACCAAAATTGATGCAGACCTCTTTTACTCCTATCTCATTCAGCTTTTGAAGATCTTCATCGGTATATTCAGCATATTTTGAAGCTGTACTGTTATATCTGTACCCAACATACAA
>CAJFJP010000082.1 GCA_904384255.1 Candidatus Timburyella stercoris | reverse complement strand
AAAATGCTTATCTTTTGGTCTTTGGTTCGGAATAGTGTAGTGCTGGCGGTCTATCTATTGTTTTCGGTTGCTTGCTTCTTTACCGTACATGAGCATTGGCGAAAGGAATGAATTTTTGCTATTGAGACCGCCCGTGTGCTGACGCACATCAAGTGTGAAAAAGTGAAAAGACGCTGTGCCGGTATATTTTCGGCATATCAGGGTTAAGTTCCCGGCGGCTTAATACATTAAATAAAATTTTTAAGACAGTTTATTTGGCGCAAAGCAGAAATCGGCACGGAAAAAACCGCGCCGATTTCTGTATTTAAGAAGAGATATATAATGAAAAAGTGACAATCAAAATTTAAACTTTAATTTAATAAGATAATATTAGGGAAAACTCACTACAAATATAAGGGACATAGATGCCGCTTATGAGACTGCGGCGTTCGGGAAATAAAGTCGTATAGTGAGTACATTATCATAGTAATCGGCTGTCAGCGAGCCACCCATGTTTTCGGTTAGCGTACGGGCTATCGAAAGCCCAAGCCCTGTGGAGCTGCGGCCATTTTGTACTGTAAAAAATTTATCGAAAAGGCGGCCAACCTTTACTGCGTTAAGCCCGTTTGCAGTATTTGAAAAAAGCATTTCTCCGTTTGGTCTTAGTTCTGCAGTAAAATCACCGTCGCTGTATTTTGCAGCGTTGCTTATAATATTTCCGAGTATTCGCAACAGAGCGGATTTGTTTAAGCACCGCACAATTTCCTTGTCCGGCGTCAGCACCGTCGGAGTAATGCCTCTCTGTCTCAGAAGACTGTAGTTGGCCGCCAAACCTTCTTCAAAAGCTGAATTGAGAGAAACGGCGCTTTTCTCATTATATTGATTGTCCGACAGAATAATGGAAAAATCGAGAAGTTCCTGTATAAGGTTTTTCATAGTCTGAGTTCGCTCAGAAATAATATTGAGATATTCATTAGCTTTTTCGCTTTTTTCTTCATTTTCCAGCAGGTCTATATATCCGCTGATAGCGGTGAGCGGAGTACGCAGGTCGTGAGAAATATTAGTTACGGCATCTTTAAGCTCTCTGCCTCCATTTTGATATCTTAATTTAAAGCGGCGCATTGTTCTGATATATTTGTCTATCTCAGCGGCAAGAGCACGCATTTTTTTGTCCCCACATAATATGCTGATGCCGGAGTTGGTATCATTTCCAATATGCTCCGCAATCTGACGACTAAGCTCTTTAGCGGTCAGGCGCAGCTGATAAATTTTAAAGCATAGCAGGCATATTATAATAATAAGCGCAGTACAAAGAGCAATAAGAAAATAGATCATATTACTACCTCAATATCTCTGTGCGGCAAAAGCCTTGGCTGCTGGACAAACCGCATAAATTTTGAATAAAAACTATTTTATATCTTTTTTCTTAAAGAAAAATACGCCAGCCGCAGTTGATGCAAATGTAATAATCAGAGAATAAAACGGCATAATCCACAAATGCTCGTCTGCTTCAGATAAAATTTGCGACACCTGTCCGGTCGGCATAAAGTCGATGACAAACTGGCATATGATGCGCGGAACGCCGGATAAATAGTCGGGATTTGGCCGTTCTATCAGCGGCAAAAATTCATCGCTGTAATCAGGCATATATACATATTTTGGCTCTTCAAGCATGCTAAGCATATAAAGAGAAAAAATAAGGGTTGCAAACACAGAAATAAGCGTTATTGCCATTACTGTACCTTTATTCTGATTAAGCATGGCTATAAGGGTAAACAGTGCAGTGAAAGAAAGCATCATGCAAATTTCGACAAATAAGTACAGCATAATAGTTTTGGCATCTGAGCTGAAAAAACCAAACAGCGGTACTCCGGCGGTAAATGCGACGATGGCATAACCGAGCAGTATAAATATGCCTGACACAGCACAGGTGATAAAATTTGCAAGATATATTTTTACACGTGAACAGCCGACAATAAGCTTATTTTTTATAGTTCCGTAGTCATAGTCGGCGCCGATATACAGGCTCACAAAATAGGCCAGCATTACTGGAATAAGCAAGAATATTGGCAGGAATATTTCTTCTAAATCGATAGATGATGCATATAGAAAACTGTACGGAGTATATTGCCATATGCACATAAGTGCGGCAAAAAGCGCCATTAATGAAAAAGTCACCCATAATAACTTGCTTTTTAACAAGCGCAGAAAATTTGAGAGCAGAAGATTAGTCATTTTTTGCACCACCCACCAAATTGATATAATAGCTTTCCAACGTTTCATCTCTTTCTGATAGACTTATGATGTCGCAGTTTTCCTTACTTAACATCAGTACAATTTCTGCGATATTATACTTGCCATAGATATCAGCGGTGTTTTCGCTGACTATCCTGTATTCAGCACTGTTTAAATCCAGCACTCTTATAAGGGTCGGGATATCGGATACGCTGATGCGCATACATTTACGGCAGCTTCTTTCAAGATCGTCGGCGCTTACCTCCTTTATAATGCTGCCTTTTTCTATAAATCCGTAATGTGTTGCCATTTTTGAAAGCTCGCCCAAAATATGGCTGGAGATAAGTATAGTCATTTGCCTTTCTTTGTTAAGCTTAATCAAAAGCTCACGTATTTGCACAATTCCCTGAGGATCTATTCCGTTTATCGGCTCGTCGAGCAGCAAAAAATCAGGATCGCCTGCCAAAGCCAATGCAATACCAAGACGCTGACGCATTCCCAGCGAAAAATGCTGGGCTTTTTTATTTGACTCTTTCTCCAAACCGACAAGCTGCAAAAGCTCGTCAATACCGTCAAAGCTGGGGCGACCGAGAACATAATACTGATGCTTAAGGTTATCCCTTGCTGTCATATTAAGAAAAATTGATGGCGACTCAATAACTGCGCCCATCCTGTGGCGCACATAAGAAATTTTGCTGCTGGTGTTCTTTTCGCCGTAAATTGAATATTGTCCTAAAGTGGGGCGCTGAAGGCCGCATATTAGTCTTATAAGAGTAGTCTTGCCAGAACCATTTTTACCGACAAGACCATATATAGCTCCCTTTTCAACCCGCATTGACAGGTTGTTAAGTGCGTTAAAGCGGCCGTATCTTTTACAAAGATTATCCGCAGTCAAAGCATACTCCATATTTTTTCCCCCATTTAATTGATATAAATATATTATTTTATAAAGGTAAAGAAATCAGTTAAGAAAACAGTTAAGAAATATATAAGATTTTTAAGTCTTCGACTGCAGGGCATTTTATAAATTTATGCATAAATTGCACAATACAGAGCCTTACTCGACCGGTTTTCAGCCATACTTCCATTTTATAATTATATTGTCTCATACATTGGCTGTAAATTTTAACAGCTAATCTCTATTTGTTATTAATCTCTGCATGTGCTGGCATTTAGGAGGCCGACGTATACATCCTGCCGTGCAGATTTGCAGGCAAATGATGTCACAGGATGTCGGGATTTAATTCTTTCTGCTATGCAAATAAAATAAGACACAGTAAGTCGGTCGTGACCGGGAGCTTGCAGTAATTCAATTAATTATTTCAGCCGCAGACATCTGATGCTGGCTTATGCGCTTGAAAATAATGGCTGCATAGGCTTTAATAGAAAAATCCATCGTGAATGTAAAAGAAATAGCATGCTGCTAAAAGCGTTTTTAGCAGTTATCTTAAAATAAGACAACAGAAAACGCCGCAACGCTTTTGAACGCAATTTAAAATAGGTTAGGCGGCAGCGCTTTCTGTTGTATATAGCCTTATTAATATTAGAGGCAGTGCTTTTGCAGGAAAAATGCAAAAAAGACGTTCAGGCATGCCTGCTTTATGTCACAGATAGAGAAATAAGAATTAACATTAAAGCTTATGCATTTTAAATCCAATGCCCCACACTGATTCAATATAATCTCCTCCGCCAATTTCTCGGAGCTTTCTGCGCAGATTGCTTATATGAACTTTAAGAGAATTTTCATCCATGCAGTCGGATGTGTCTTCGCAAATTAAATCAAGCAGCTGTGACTTAGTTATCACCTGACTGGGATTATTCATAAGCTGTTTTAATATGGCAAACTCCGTTTTTGTAAGTCGGATATTTTTATCGTTTATTTCAACATTATGAGTGTCAGATGCAAGTTTAATATTGCCAAATGTTAAAATATTGCTGTCGCCTTTGGTGCTGCTGCGGAGCTGAACGGCTATTCTTGCAAGAAGTTCTTTTGTGTCAAACGGCTTTGTAATATAATCAGCGGCGCCGCCGAGCAAAAGGCTTACCTTGTCGCTTGTATCGGCCTTTGCACTTATCACAATTACAGGTATGTTGCATATTTTTGGCAGTATTTCCTCGCCTGATAGGCCCGGAAGCATTAAATCGAGCAAAATCAAATCGGCGGTATTAGATGAAAGCAGCAGCAAAGCTTCAGTGCCGGAATATGCCCTCAAGACGGCGTAGCCCTCTCTTTTAAGCAGCTCATGCAGCATGTTGCCTATATTTATATCGTCGTCTATTATGGCAATGGTTTTCAATTTTTCTCATCCTTTACCGATATTATAAATTTGGGTTCTGTTATTATATTTTGCATCTTTTTTCATATTATTGCAATATTAAAAGTATTTTTTATTATCTTACATGATATTATTTGCATTGCAATATGAAAATGCAGATAAAGAGCAGTTTAATGATTTAATCTTTAAAGCAAAGAAAATAGATATACTTTTTATAATGCAGAAATTTTAATAGTAATTTAATAAATGTAAAAATATTAATTTGCGATAGTCAAGACGGACGGATATGTGCTATAATTAATTTCATTAAAGCACAGCTTATAAAATAATAGCGAAATCCTGCCGCTGAGGAAAATCGGTCAGTAAAAAATGAAAGGCTGTGACGGCTTATAAATGCTGCGTTGTTGTACAATTACAGTGAGCAGCATGCCAATCAGTTTAAAAAGCTGTTTAAGTACCGGCAGAATTGGTTGGAAAAAATCAGGTTTGTATGGTAATATTCTTGAGTATAAAAATACGAGGTGCAGAAATGAAAGAAAAAAACTTTTTAAGTCTTATAGGCAAAATCTTTGGAATAGCGCTTATTTGCCATGTGATGTGTATTCTTACATCATTTTCGATACTAATAGGTTTTAACAACATGATGACGCGATTTTTTACTCTTATAATAAATTGCGTGATTTATTATTCTCTGATTTTTGCAAAGGTGCGGCAGGAGGGAGAGCGCGACAGAAACAGGGTAAGCACTGGACATATGCAGAGCTCGCCTTATAAAGGACTTATTGCTGCATTGATAGCGTCGTCTCCGCTTATAATATTATCTGTACTTCTTATAATTGCAAAATTGGGAGCTATACCCAGCGGATTTTCGTCTTGGTTTAGATTTATAAATACTCCTTATGTTACCTTTTATGCTGCACTTATGCCATCATCACAGATGTTTTCTGAAGTTTCATTTATAAATGTTATTATATCGGCGCTTACTCCGCTCATAATGCCGGCAGTTGCTGGCTTTGCCTATGCAATAGGTTATTTAACTCCAATTAAATCGAAGAAAAAGGCGGCAAGAGCATAAATTTTTATAAAGCGGTGAACTTATCGTTTAATTGTGATAAGTGATAAATCTTGAGATAATAGTTATGAAGAGCAATATATTCTAAACTCTTAACCTTTCGCATAAAGCTTTTATGTGGAGGGATTATATATGATTAAAACTAAGAATATTGTTATAACATTTATAGCTCTTATTGCTGTGCTTATAGTTACCTGTATAGCAAATCATGTAAATGATAAGGCCCAGCCTGCAATGATTAACAGTGCAGATTATCCGTCGATTATAATTGATGCGGGTCACGGAGGCTTTGATGGCGGCGCTGTGGCAAACGGAATAATTGAAAAAGATATAAATTTGGCTATTTCTCTCAATTTGCGCGATATGCTTGTTTCATCCGGATTTAAGGTTATTATGATACGAGAAGAAGATATATCCGTCCATGACCCTGCGGCAAATACTACCCGCACCAAAAAGAATACCGACCTCAATAATCGTCTTAAAGTGATAAATGATAACAAGGATGCAGTATTTGTAAGCATTCATCAAAATATGTATACTGAAAGCAAATACAGCGGCGCACAGGTGTTTTATTCGCCGAACAATTCAAGCAGCAAAGCGCTTGCACAAATCCTTCAGGACACCATAAGGGGTCAGCTTCAAAACAGCAATACCCGCCAAATAAAACAGGCCACAGATGCGCTATATCTGCTTTATAACGCGCAAATTCCGGCTGTGATGGTGGAGTGCGGATTTTTGTCAAATCCGGAAGAGGCGGCAAAGCTGAAAACAGACGAATATCAGCGACAGATGAGCTTCGCAATAATGAGCGGAATACTTAAATATTGCAGCAGCGAGTAAAATATTTTATTGTACATAAGATATATCGGAAAAATGAAATATTTGCCGGGCATGTATATCCTTGCAGCTTACCGGCGGTGCTTAAATATGAATGCTGCGTTTGGTGTATTTAAAATCATACTTCATGTTTAAAGAGCATTAAAAAAGATTGTGGCAAAGACGATTGAAATAAAAAACCTAAATTCACTGGATTAAGTGAACAACAATAACCAGTTTCAAAAAAGCATCCGGATGTACTTTCTCAGCTAAAGTACAATGTACATAAGCGAAACTTTAGTGCTTTTTAAGAGGTTAGCCAGTATTATGCCTTTTCAGAGCAACTGAATGTGTCCGGATTATATGAGAGCATCGCCGATATTTCCTATCGCTGCGGCGATGAAACACATATAATATAAACAGACTCAAAGTCATATCGCAGCCGGCAGTGAGACGGCATAGATAGAAAAGACTGTACGGAAATACCGCGTGCCAAATCGGATATTTTTATTATGGACGGGTGTATATTAAGAATATATGCTTGAATATATCTAAAAACAAATCTACGTATTTAAGTAAAAGCGGAGAGGAAAAGAAAATGGCAAAAGCGTTAAAAACGTCGTATGTATGCTCCGAGTGCGGGCACCGAGAACCAAAATGGACGGGCAAATGTCCCGACTGCGGTGCATGGGACTCATTTATTGAAGAAACGGTGTCTGTGCCGACGGAAACCGGAAGGACATCCGCGCCAATGAAAAGCTTAAGCGCTGTGCCTCTTAATGATATAAGCTTTAAAGACGAAAGCCGTTACAAGACCGGTCTTAATGAGCTTGACCGAGTACTGGGCGGCGGCATAGTAAAAGGCTCGCTTATACTTCTAGGCGGCGACCCCGGAGTCGGAAAGTCAACCATTCTGCTTCAAATATGCGAATATCTTGGACAAGCACTAAGCATATTGTATGTATCAGGCGAAGAGTCACGTCGTCAGATTAAAATAAGGGCTTCGCGGCTTGGCGTTTCATCGGCGTCATTAAGCATACTCACCGAAACTGATATTCTAAGCATAGCCGACTACATAGAAAAATCATCGCCGGATATTGTGATAATAGATTCAATACAGACTATGAATATGTCGGCCCTTTCATCGTCGCCGGGAACCGTGGCGCAGGTGAGGGAATGCACATCTGTGCTTCAGCGCGCGGCAAAGGCGCTCGACATACCAATCTTTGTCGTGGGGCATGTGAACAAGGACGGAAACATTGCCGGACCCAAGGTTCTTGAGCATATAGTAGATGTCGTGCTTTATTTGGAGGGTGACAGAGGACTTAGCTACCGCATGCTGCGCGCTGTAAAAAACAGGTACGGTGCGACAAACGAAATAGGAGTATTTGAAATGAGCGACAGCGGCCTTGAGGAGGTATTAAACCCTTCTGAAATGCTGCTTTCCGGCCGCCCGGTCAATACTGCAGGTTCGTGCGTCGCCTGTGTTATGGAGGGTACACGCCCCATACTGGCGGAGGTACAGGCGCTTGTGTCCAAGACAGGCTTCGGCAATCCACGCAGAGTGGCGACGGGATTTGATTATAACCGCCTCAATCTGATTTTAGCCATACTGGAAAAGCGCGCGGGATATTATTTTTCTAATTTAGATGTGTATGTAAACGTCGTCGGCGGATTTAGGCTTGACGAACCGGCGGCTGATCTCACTGTGGCATTGTCACTTATGTCCGGCATGCTTGACATAGTTATACCTGAAGATATAATAGCCTTCGGCGAGCTGGGTCTTGCGGGTGAGACAAGAGCGGTAAATAATACTGCATCTCGAATAGCTGAAGCAAAAAGACTGGGCTTTAAAAAATGTATTATACCTGTTAATAATCTAAAAAAATTAGAGATGCAGCAGTTTTCCGGCATTGAAGTAATAGGAGTTAAAACAATCGGAGATGTGCTTCCAATAATTAGAGGAACAAAATAACACACATGCTGTTTAGTGCAGATTTTAACGGTCAGTATCCATT
>CAJFJP010000081.1 GCA_904384255.1 Candidatus Timburyella stercoris | reverse complement strand
AACTCTCTTACTCTAAAGTTTTTGCTCAAATATTTTTCACCATCTTTTGCCAGCGAAAATGTTTGAACGCCGGTGAGCTTGTCTACAAGATATGTTGATCCACCTGTACTTGGTGGAACGGTAGTCGTACTATCAGCGCTGTAATTAAAGAAAGCCATGTTATAAGTCTGGGCCAGTGGCAGCTCGCTTACGGTGACGGCATATTCGCTGCTTTGAGCTGAAATAAGTGAATTGGCAGGTGCAGAGTTTTCCTCCGGCTTAATAACAACTACCATTTCCGGCGAAACGCCAATAGTAGCAACACCGTTATTTGCCATCTGCTGGGCATCGGTGCGTGTACAGCTCCTCCAGCCCATATAATCTTCGCTAAGCAGCGTAAGCATTATTTCCAGCTTGTCGCCGTGAGGAAAGCCTACGCCGCAATTGTTCATAATCTTTCTTGCAACTGCCGCAGAGTCGGTACTGTCATCTGCGGTCATATTTGCCAGTGTATACTGGACAACATTATTGTATTGCGATGATGTCATATTATTTATCCTTTCTTTTAAAAATATTTATTACACAAAATATTTCAAGACAGAATAATCCTGAGCATAGTTTGTGTTTGCGGAGATATTGTTCACAGAGACGCTTGAAGTCCGCCAAATAGAAATTTTATCTACTGTAAAATCTGACGGGAAAAACGGAGACCAGACAGTTGGCTCAGCATCTGTTTTAGGCTCTGTTGCCCAATATATCGCGCCGTATTCGTCCATGTCTTTAGTGGCCTGCATATAATGGCCGCACTGACGGTCAAAGTTGAAATTCTTTGAGGAATCTGTATTTCCTATAAAGCCTGGAACATAGCCGCTGTCGTTAAGAGCGTTTGCAAAGCTTATCATCCAGTTGTGGTTAACGGTCCAGTCATCCTTTATATCCACAAACAATGCCGTGCTTCCATCTGCGGGTATATTTAGCGCTTTTGCTGCCTCGGCCGCCTCAAGAGCATCTGCATCACCGTTGGTTTTGGATACATCGGCCTCGCTTAGATGATTGATTATCAGCGCAACCTTACAGTTTTTGCCCTTTAAAAATTCAATTTCTTCTTCTGTTATGGAGTTTTCTCCTAAAATATTTCTTCCCCAAAACGCAGGAAAACAGTTCTTGCGCATAACCCAGTCGAATAATGTATAACCGTTGGTCAGCCTTGTATTTGACGGAAAGGAAGAATCTGCTCCAAATATCATAGACATAAATTCACTACTCCTATTAAATAATTTATTAAAACCTGCCGGCTGGTTTTGACTATTAATAAGAAAAATTTTTAAAATTTGTAAATACTGAGTCTGGATGTATTTGTCTGTTTTAATCTTTTTAGCATCATCTGTATGTGTCTTGTGATGTAAAGAGGATTAAAACAGGTAAAAATGTATTATTTGTGCTGGAAAAACTTATTATAAAATACAGTACAAGTCATCTGAAAGCTATATAAGAAAAAATATTCCGCATAAACTTGTGCTTATGAGGAATTAAAAATTTTTATTTCAATTTTGACAAATGGATTTAACTTTTGCGCCTTCAGAAAAATAACAGCGATATGTGAATTAAACGGTAAAGTTTATAAATCACAGAAAAAGCTGCATTTGCTATAAAAACCACTATATATTATGTTATAATATAGTATATTATTATATAATGGTGTTTAAATAAGCAAGGAGAATATTTAAGAAGTTATTAAAATACATGTTTATTTTGGTTTATCACAGGAATGGTTGACGAAAGGATTGCGCATGGAATTTACTTCTTCAGATAAATGATAGGAAAAGATAAATTAAAACAAATCAGCATGAAACAGTTTCACAGAGTTTGAAAAAATAATGGATTAAAAGCTCATATATGGATTAGAAGCAAATAATTAAATGAAAGGTATCGCAAAGATGAGAAGCGAGAAACAAATTGAACTAAGCTTTATTGAAAAGCTAAAAGAACTAAAATATATCTATCGGGAAGATATTAAAGATAAAGCTTCTTTAGAAGAAAATTTCAGAAAACATTTTCAGAAGCTTAACAAAGTCAGATTAAGTGATTCTGAATTTGCAAGATTAAAGGAAAGCATAATCATTCCGGATACATTTTCTGCTGCAAAACTTTTAAGAGGAACAAACACTTTTAAAAGAGATGATGATACACCGCTGCAGTATACTCTTTTAAATACAGACGATTGGTTTAAAAACGAATATGAAGTGATTAATCAGCTTCGCATTAACACAGAGAACAGCCATCGACGGTATGATGTCATTATTTTGATTAATGGCATTCCAGTTGTGCAAATAGAATTGAAAACTCTTGATATTACTCCTAAAAGGGCGATGGAGCAGATTATCGAATATAAAAATGATCCTGGAAACGGTTTTACAAATTCGCTGCTTTGCTTCATGCAGCTTTTTATTGTCAGCAATGAAAGCAACACCTATTACTTTTCAAACAATAACAAAGAACATTTTGCATTTAATGCTGACGAACGTTTTTTACCGTTTTATCAGTTTGCCGATAAGGGTAACAAAAAAATTACTCACTTGCATACTTTCGCTGAAACTTTTCTGCGCAAATACAATTTAGGTGAGCTGATCAGCAAATATATGGTTTTAGTGGAAAGCGAACAAAAAATGATTATCATGAGGCCATATCAAATTTATGCTGTTAAGGCTATTATAGATTGTATTGAGCAAAACAGAGGCAATGGCTATATTTGGCACACGACGGGAAGCGGTAAGACACTTACTTCTTTTAAAGCGTCTACTCTGTTGAAGGATAATCACAATATAGCAAAATGCCTTTTTGTTGTAGACAGAAAGGACCTTGACAGACAGACCAGAGAGGAATTTAATAAATTTCAAGAAGGCTGTGTGGAAGAAAACACCAATACAGAAAATCTGGTAGAAAGACTCATTTCAGAGGATTATCGTGATAAGGTAATTGTAACTACTATCCAGAAGCTGGGTTTGGCGCTTGATGATGACAGCAAGCGGAATAGGGAGAAAAAGAAAAGAGGAGAACTGACATACAAAGAAATGTTGGCTCCTTTAAGGAATAAAAGAATTGCGATTATTTTTGATGAATGTCATCGTTCACAGTTTGGAGACAATCATAAAGCGATCAAAGAGTTTTTTCCCAAAGCCCAACTTTTCGGATTTACGGGTACTCCTATTTTTAAAGAAAATGCGACTTATAAGCGAATTGACGGAACTATTGGCTCTTACATAACCACAAAAGATATTTTTGAAAAAGAGCTTCATGCATATACTATTACTAATGCGATTGATGACGGGAATGTATTACGTTTTCATATTGATTATTTTAAGCCTGAAAATGGCAGAGAGGCTTCCGGTGAGAATGGCAAACAGCAGAAAAAAGCTCTGGTACAAACCATTTTGTCAAAGCACGATGCGGTGACCAATGGCAGAAGGTATAATGCTATTTTGGCAGCGTCTTCTATCAATGATGCGATTGAATATTACAGAATATTCAAGGAAGAGCAGAAAAAACTTATTGGTAATGGCGACAGTGAGTTTAAGCCTTTAAATGTTGCTTGTGTGTTTTCTCCTCCGGCAGAAGGCAATAAGGATATCCAGCAAATTCAAGAAGATCTTCCGCAGGAAAAGGAAGATAACAAAAAAGAGCCTGACAAAAAGAAAAAAGCGCTGACCAGCATTATAAATGACTATAACGAACAATATGGAACAGCTCACGATATCAATAATTTTGATGTATATTATCAGGATATACAAAAAAGAATTAAAGATCAAAAATATACTAATGCAGATTATCCGCATAAAAATAAAATTGACATTACCATTGTTGTGGAAATGCTGCTTACCGGCTTTGACTCAAAATATCTGAACACTTTGTATGTAGACAAGGACTTAAAATATCATGGACTTATACAAGCATTTTCCAGAACCAATCGAGTGTTAAATGGTACAAAGCCATATGGAAATATTCTTGACTTTAGGAATCAGGCGGATGAAGTCGATAAAGCCATTGCGTTATTTTCCGGTGAAGATAATAGTCAGCATGCGAAAGAAATCTGGCTTGTAGAGCCGGCTTCAAAGATTGTTGACAGGCTGGATAACGCGGTTGGAGAACTGAAAAGATTTATGGTTTCTCAGGGACTAAAATTCAGACCGGAAGAGGTAAACAATCTTAAAGGAAATTCCGCAAGATGCAAATTTGTTAATAAATTTAAAGAAGTACAACGCTTAAAAACATGGTTGGATCAGTATACGGAAATTGAAGACAGAGATGCGGCAAAAATTGAAAAATTGCTGCCGGAGGACACTTTGCGCGCTTTCCGCGGCGCTTATATTGATATTGCACAGAGACTTAAATCTGAACAAGGAAAAGAAAACGAGAATGAGGATTCTGAGATTGATCAGCTCGATTTTGAATTCGCTTTGTTTTCATCTGCCATTATTGACTATGACTATATTATGGCATTAATTGCAAAATATACTCAATCTGAGCCGAAAAAGCAAAAGATTAGCAAAAAGCAGCTTATCAGTATGCTTTCCGCTACATCCAATTTGGTAGAAGAGAGAGAGAATATTATAGAATATATTGATTCTCTTCAGGTCGGTGTAGCGATTGATGAAAATGAAATTAAAGCGGGATATCAGAAATTCAAAGAGGAAAAAAATAATCAAGAAATAAATGCGATAGCCGAAAAACATGGAATTGACATTCACAATTTGCAGGCGTTTATTCAGGAGATCATCGACAGAATGATTTTTGATGGAGAAAAGCTTAGCGATTTACTGGCGCCGCTTGATCTCGGCTGGCGGGAAAGAATGCAAAAAGAGCTGGATTTGATGGACGATCTTATTCCGCTGCTAAAGAAGCTGGCAAACGGACGTGAAATTGTGGGGTTGAATGCGTATGAATAAAAAAAGAGAAATAACTACTCCTAAGTTAAGATTCCCAAAATACATTCATGCTGAGCAGTGGGAGCTTACTCAATTTAAAAATCTTCTTGATTATGAAAGACCGGATTTATACATTGTTAACAGCAACAATTACAAAGATACCGGCGTCCCTGTACTGACAGCAAATAAAAGCTTTATATTAGGATATACAGATGAAAGCAATAATATTTATAATAATATTCCTGTAATAATTTTTGACGACTTTACAACTGAAAAAAAGTATGTTGATTTTCCATTTAAGATTAAATCATCTGCTATTAAAATTTTAAAGCCCAAAGGAGATAATATACTCAAGTTTATTTTTGAATTAATGAACACAATAAAGTTTGATGCTAAAGAGCATAAAAGATATTATATTTCAGCATATCAAAATTTAGAAATATTTGTTCCGCATGATATTGGAGAACAACAAAAAATTTCTGATTGCCTGTCTTCACTTGACGAGCTTATTGACGCAGAAAGCAGAAAACTTGAAAAATTAGAAAAATATAAAAAAGGATTAATGCAAAAGCTGTTTCCTGCCATTGGAAAAACCATGCCTGAATGGAGGTTTCCTGAATTTCAAGGACATGGTGAGTGGAAAGCTAAATCTATAAAAAACTCGTGTGATATGTTTAGCGGAGGAACGCCGGATACATCTAAAAAAGAATTTTATGGAGGAGATATTCCTTTTATTAGATCGGCAGAAATAGATAAAAGTTCTACAGAGCTTTTCATTACTGAGCTGGGATTAAAAAATTCTTCTGCCAAAATGGTAAAAAAAGGAGATATATTAATAGCGTTATATGGCGCAAACAGCGGAGAAGTAGCATTATCTCAAATTGACGGCGCGATAAATCAGGCAATTCTATGTTTAAGACATGAAACTAACAATATGTTTGTCTATCACTATTTGTCACATATAAAAAACTGGATTATTTCAAAATATATTCAGGGAGGACAAGGCAACCTTTCAGGTCAGATTATTAAAGCTGTAAGCTTATATTTTCCGCAGCCAAAGGAACAAGAAAAAATTGCAGACTGTCTATCAGAAATAGATGTTATCATTACTGAGCAGACAAACAAAGTCGAGAAGTTAAAAACACATAAAAAAGGATTAATGCAGCAGCTGTTTCCTTCTATGGAGGAGGCGGATATATGAGTATAAATATACCGGAAAAGCTTTCTAAAGAAGACTTTCGCAAACTTACGAATAAAACGCTAAATAGGCCGGCTTTTCAGCAATATAAATCTATGGTAGCTAATAGTTATAAAAGGTCGGACAACTTGACGGAATACAATTTAAAAGAAAATTTAACAGAGCAGGTTTATAACAAATTAGACTTTATTTTCAAGCGAATCGGAAATGTGCAGTTTGATGATTTGGAAGAAATCGCAAAGTATTTTCGCATGCTGCTTGATGAAGAGCGAAAAAAATGTATTATGATTTTTGCCTATAATGGGACAGGCAAAACAAGGTTGTCTTCTGAGTTCAAGAAATTGGGTCAGGCATTAAACGAAGAAACCGGAATAAAAACAGCAGATACATTGTATTATAATGCATTTACTGAGGATCTATTTCAATGGGACAATGATTTAGAGAATGATACAGACCGTTTCTTGAAGTTGAACAGTGAGTCCAGATTTTTTTATGGATTAAAAGAATTAGAAATGGAAAGCAGAATACGTCCATTTTTACACCGATATGCTGATTTTGACTTTAGAATTGATTATGACGAGTACAAAGTTAGCTTTTATAGGGATACAATTATTGACGGAGTCAGCCAAATAATTGATAATATCAAAGTATCCCGCGGAGAGGAAAACATATTTATCTGGTGTTTCTTTTTGGCAATTGTACAGCTGGTTGCTGATAAAGTAGAATCCTATAGCTGGGTCAAATATATTTATATTGACGATCCTATTTCATCTTTAGATGATAATAATGTTATTGCAGTTGCAAGCCATTTAGCAAGTTTAATAAGCGATATTGATATAAGGGTAATCATTTCGTCGCATCATACTTTATTCTACAATGTATTGTGTAATGAAATAGGGAAGCCAGAACAGCTGTTTTTACAAAGAGCTGCGAAAGGCGGAGCATACATATTAAAGGATACAAGCAAGACTCCATTTTTCCATCATGTTGCTTTGCTGAGAGAATTGAAGAATGCTTCTGATTCTGGAGAGCTTTATACTTATCATTTTAATATCCTCAGAAGTATTTTAGAAAAAACAGCATCCTTTCATGGATATGCTAATTTTTCATCTTGCCTGAAAAAATTTGAAGATGAAAACTCCACTGTTTATACAAGAATACTTAATCTTTTAAGTCATGGAAATTACTCTATTTTTGAGCCGAAAGAAATGGTAGAAGAAAATAAGGAGTATTTCAGAACCATATTGAATAATTTTTTGGAAGAGTACAAGTTTAATCAAACTATATTTGAGACAGAGCAAACGCAGGAGGATAATTGATGAATGATACACAACACAAACAGTTAGGATCAACATTATGGGCGATAGCTGATAAATTACGCGGGGCAATGAATGCAGATGATTTTCGAGACTACATGTTGTCCTTTCTATTTTTAAAATATCTGTCTGACAGCTATGAAAATGCGGTAAAAAGAGAACTGGGCGTTGATTATCAGAAATGCGAGCTTGAGATAAAGTCGCATGGCGAACATATCGATGCTTATATTGATCAGCTTAAGGATGTTATCATTAAATATAGCAGATCTCTTTCTCTGCAGAAATTAGGACTAAAAGAAGATGAAAACGACCGAGAAAAAATAGAAAAGGCAAGAAAAGAGTTTGTAGATGATAACTGCGAAATGCTGTATAGTCAGAATGTAATTCCTCTTGCCGTTTGGTATATTCGCAATCTGGATCAAGTTGGTATGCTTGAAAAACAGATGCGCCGCAAAATTCACTATGTGATAAAGCCGGCATATTTGTGGAGCAATATATATGAATTGGCAAGGACTCAAAGCGACCAACTGCTTAAAACTATACAAAGCGGCTTTAAATACATTGAAAATGAGTCGTTTGAGAGCAGCTTCCGCGGGCTGTTTTCGGAAGTTAATCTTGATTCCGATAAGCTTGGAAAAACTTATATCGAGCGAAACAGTTTGCTTTGTTCTATTATAAATGAATTAGCAAAAGGACTTTCTGAATTTCCAAATGAAACAGATGTCCTTGGAGATGCCTACGAATATTTGATAGGCCAGTTTGCTGCCGGTTCAGGGAAAAAAGCAGGCGAGTTTTATACGCCACAGCAGGTCTCCACCGTTCTTTCTCGAATTGTGTCACTTGACAGCCAAGATCCCAGCGCTGGGAAAAAGAAAAAACTGAGAAATGTACTTGATTTTGCCTGCGGCTCCGGGTCTCTGTTAATTAATGTACGAAAACAATTTGGAGTAAATGGTATTGGCCAGATATATGGACAGGAGAAAAACATTACTACCT
>CAJFJP010000080.1 GCA_904384255.1 Candidatus Timburyella stercoris | reverse complement strand
CTCGTAAGGGCAAAAACAAGGGAAAATACATGAAAACCGAGCATTGGACAGGCGAAATGCCTTGTAGTATCAATGGTTTTAGGAATTTTGAGTTTTTAAATCTTAATTATAGTTTATAAGCCTTAAAACTTTTCATATAATATTATTTGAATTTATTTATCAGAGTAGGCTGGGCTCTACAAAAGCCAAAAAGTCTGGGAGCATTAGTGCTTCCAGACTTTTATTTTTCGTGTATATTAGCTTAGCGGCGCATTTTTTCATTGCGGATTAATATTGCTATTGCTCTGCCATGGAAAATTAAATTCAAGCTTTGCATTATTTATTTTACCATAATTTATTAGAATTATCCGCCAATTGCAGCATATGCGGAATATAGTCGGTTTAATATTCCATATACTAAAATTTGCCGGACACACTATTAATATAATTAATGCCACTAAAGACTTATATATTTTTTACTTTTATTTCCTGTATCTTTCATTCTGTAAAATGTATATTTAAGCAGACGAAAAAGCATGTCAATGTATTTAACAGATACCACGCCATGCCCGTTTATTTGCCAAAAAAACTTGTCTGACATTCTCTCAATGACTTGACGCTGCGCTCAATAACAATATCATCTGTGCCGACCTCTCCGCACAGCAGCTCAGACATAGCATTATACCGCTTTACGTTGCTGCAAATGAGCTTATCACTGTGGTTTGCATAGCAGTACATGCACCCGTTTCGGCAAGTGTTGTATGTCCCTATATCTATGCTTTCTGTACAGCCGCATTCTTTTCGCTGATTTTTATCCTTTTGAGATTTCAGCCTAACTCCTCCGATTTTTCCAAGCCTTTCAGCATCAATACAGCTTGCTTTGCCCACGCCCAAATTTGTAAAATCGGCCGCTTCGGCGCAGGTTTCAATATAAATTCCGTACCTTTTAGCCGTCTGCGCCATTCTGCCTATTAGATCATATTTTTCACTGTCTGAAATATCTGACACATTTAAAATCTTCATATTCTTATTTATGCTGCGGTAATTGTCAAGAAAGCTGACCGTACACTTTTCAGTATATCCGCAAAGCCTTTGCACAAGCATTTCAAAATATTTGATATGATAATCTGGCGTATATTTTTTATTAAACAAAATTGGGTCATACCGCCAGATAACCCGCTCTTTTCCTATCATATCGGCAAGCTTTATAAACGCAGGTATTAAAACATCAGATTTTGACGGCAGCCGTTTTTCAATGTCATTGTCATATGCATTTAATGTAAACTGAAAATAATATGGATACTCACTTATCTCATCCAGTCTGCTCATCATTGGCAGCGGATTTTTCGTCCAAAAGACTATGCCGTCGCATACCTCTCTTGACAGGCTTATTTTGCTTACCTGGCGAATATTCATAGGATTTCTTACTAATACATATTTCTCTTTTATTCTATTAAAGAACCAGTCGGAATAATATGCCGGTATATCTGTCCGCCGGCTTGCGCTTATTATCATAATTTTCTCCAAAAGCATATAACTGCGTTATCTTATAATTGAAGCCCGGCACTAATATGCTGCTTACACTGGCTGCAATTTTTTTGCACTGTATCTTAAATATATCTTTCTATCTCAATAATTATACGGCCCTTTTTTGATGTTCCGGCCTCCTGCTTTAATATAAATTTGCCGTAGCCTTTACATGAGATAACATCACCCGCCGATACTGTGCGATCGGGCTTTATACACTCTAAATGATTAAGCTGTACACGGCCGGCTGAGATTAATTGTACAGCCTTTGCCCTTGCAAGTGAAAAGCCAGAAGCCGCTACCGCATCAAGCCTCAGTGAGTTTACAGTATCCTTTATTATTTTGGTATGTTTTTGCGGCAGGCATAATCTGTCTGATGAAATTTCTTCTGATTTAATATGCGCCCGGCCAACCTTTAAAAGATTATATTGCAGATATTCCGCTACATCCTCAAGCATTATGATATCACACTTACCATCGCTTACAAGTATATCTCCAATCTTTTCTCGTTCAATGCCAAGACCCAGCACAGCCCCTAGAAAGTCCCTGTGTGTAAGATCAAGCTCTTTTGGCCAAAAGCACCGCAGAACACGCAGCGGACAATTTTCCGAGCTTATCCAGTCCTGCGCCTCCTGCCACTGCGGCAAAAATACGCAGATATTCCGCTCAGATTCGTCATAGCCGCCGTAAAATATATATTTTCGCGCCTTGCAGGCATTAATCATTATTCCTGACAGCGCCTGCTCTTTAGGCGACAAAAAGCCTGTATATGATGGTATATCCCGCATTTCGGCAAGCGTCAGCTTATCAAGCAGCCGGGCAAGCAGCAACCGTTCATCATTATTTGCAGAAAACTTATTAAGCATCTCAGTTTTATTCATTTTTTATATTGCCCTCACTTTTAAAATCAGCTCTACTAAAGCCATTTAATCCAGCATATGCTATTTCATTTCCCTATTTGGAGGAAACAGCCAACACCTGCCCAACTTACCAAATTATCTGGGCTTTTATCGTAATAAGGATTTGCACGCTTATGCACATCAAATCTTATTAAATGCGCCGCAGTCATTTATCAATATATTTGAAATTTTATAATCCAGCTGTATACAAATTTGAGCTGTCGTAAAATTGTGAATGTCTATAAGACAATCCCTATCTAAAAATATTGCTTGGATAGTTTTATACAAAACGCTGCTTAAGAATTGTAAAAAGCACTGTTAATTGTACCATAACCAAACGGCAAATGCCATTTTCTTTATTTTTACTAATGATATATTTGTGCACATAATTTGTCTCATATTGTTTTTTATGATATTATTATCGTTTTTCAATAAAAATATATTGCATTTCATTTATGCACATGATATAATACCAACAACAACCAAATGTAAACGCATTAAAAGAGTATAATTACAGTTTAACAAAGATATTAGTCCAAAAAGCATAAAAACAGTTGTAAGAGCGAGAAGGATGAAAGACAGAACAGGAATAATACTTTATTGTGAAGAACAAAAAAGGTTATTGCTTATTAGGCGCAGGTTTAAAGAAAAGGAGCATTGGATTGTTCCCAGCGGCAGTGTTCATTCCGGCGAAAGCTATGAAGACGCCGCGAAAAGGAAGGCTATGAAAGAGCTGAATATTTATATTCAAGCTATGATGGATTTTTGTACAATAAACATCGGCAGACATATTGAAAAATATTTTATTTCATATTTGGACAGCTGTATTATTTTAAAAATGCACGGAGAGCTCAACCTCAGCAGCCGAGAAAATATTTATGAGCCGGTTTGGGCATATGCAGAAAAGCTTCCTTTCACTCCCTTATATCCGCAATATTTAAAGGATAAGCTTATAGAAATATCACAAAAATAAAAATTGGAGGTATTATTATGTCGCAGAAAACTTTGTCACGATGGCTGAAATTTATAATATCACTTGTTGCCGCCTGTACTATTGCTGTATATTCATTTTTTGTTTGTATGATCATTTGGCTAAGCTTACTGCTTTGGGACTCGTTGCCTGCGAATAAAAATTTCAGTTCTTTATTTCTTGACTTTTTGATAGAAGATAAATTCATATTTATATGGCCAATACTCATATTAACTACCGCCATACCAATTTTTATTGCGCTGATATTTGCCTGGAAAGCGGCTACAGATATAGGGAAAGATAAGCTGTATTCAACAAAAAATGCAAAAAGGCTTAGAAATATTGCAATACTGTCGGCAATAGATGTAACTTGGTTTTTTGCCGCAAACATTGTTCTTCTTCTGTTCAATTTCAATCATCCCAGTATTGTAATACTCTCATTTTTCATTGTTTTGCTTGGCACGGTTATATCTGCTGTTTTTTCAACCCTTTCGCATTTCACGCAAAAAGCGGCTCAAAAAATTCAGGTAAGCAGTACAGCAGATATAATCTAATTATTAAAATTCTACCATCTAATCATCTATAAACAAAGTCCCGTTTATAAAAGCTGAAAATATGTTTAATATCATATTAAGATGTATTTTAAGCCGCTGCGGTGCTGCCGAAAGGGTGATAAAATGAAAAAATTTATAATGATATCTGCTTCAATGCTTATTGCTTTAACACTTCTGACGTCATGTAGCATAACTATAAAAATACCCGGATTAAAAGTTAAGCGCATGGGTATAGAACTGCCATTATCCAGCCGTATTATACAATCGGTTTCGTATTTTCAAGAGGGCGAGGCATATGAAGTATATGAGCTTGATGAATATGTGGGCAATTGCATTATCGAGGAAATAGACGGCAGCAATATATGGCGGCCGCTTCCAATGAATAATTTTCTTGAGTGGCTTCTTTATGGCGCCGGAGATATATCCTCCCATTCGGAAGTTTTTAAGACCATTGAGGGGAAGCAGCTTTTTATGCCAGAAACGAGTGCCGGCTATTATTCTTTATATGATAAGAAAGGTAAAAGCCATGACCCAGAAAAGTTTGCAGAATCATATAAAGATAATGATTTTGGATTTCGCATAGCTATATTTGACATGAACGATTATAAATTTTATTATTTGGAAATGGACAGATAACTGCTGATTTTAAAATCATATATTTCATTTTCATGATATCCCACCAACCTCTTTCTATATACGCCGCTTGCTTTTCAGATATTTTCTGAAATGCAGGCGGCGCAGTTTTGTCATTGAAAAAACCGGCAGCAAATCATGACAAGCCGAAAAATTTGCATAAATTACAGCAAAACACAGTTACACTCATCATTTTATTTCGCAATAATTTGTTTATAAAAAGGCTTCCGCTTTTGCCATATATTAAAATATTAAAATTTAAAAACACTCTTAAAAGAGAAAATTAACAAACTTTTTTGCTCCGGCGCAGCATTAAGGATTTTAAATAAAATCCGGCTGAATTTGTCAGCTGTGAAGTTTAAGGCATATTTAAATAAATTAGCTGTGAAAGCTATAACACGGACTTTACTTAAATGGCACTCTTACCGCTAAAAGCAATAAGTCTCACTTGAACAGCAATTATTATAAATTTGATACAAGCCGCTTTAATAAATATTTAATTAAGGGCCTCAATTCCTACCTGCTCAAACAGCGCTTCAACATTTGACTTAAGCTGTACATACAATGCACCACTGAGTGTATTGTCACGCTTTATTATATCTTCCGCCTCATGCTGCGCGGTTTTTAGTATGTCTATATCTCTTATTATATCTGCAATTTTAAAACTGGGCAGTCCGTGCTGGCGATTGCCGAAAAACTCGCCTGGGCCTCGCAGCTTCAAATCCTCGTTTGCTATTACAAATCCGTCGGAGGTGCTGCACATTATTTTCATTCGCTGCTTTGTAGTTTCACTCTTATTATCCGTTACAAGGATACAGCAGGACTCAGCCTCGCCGCGTCCCACTCTGCCGCGGAGCTGATGAAGCTGCGACAAGCCAAATCTTTCAGCGTTTTCTATCAGCATAACGGCAGCATTTGGAACATCCACTCCTACCTCTACAACTGTTGTCGAGACCAAAAGCTGTATATCGCCTTTTGCAAAAGCATTCATTACTGCGTCCTTCTCTTTAGCCGACAAACGGCCATGCATAAGCCCGACGCTGTAATTTCTAAAGCTTGTTCGCCTTATTTTTTCAGCATACTCCTCCGCCGATACAAGACTTTCGTCCTCACCCTGCTCAATCAGCGGACAGATTATATAGGCTTGCAGTCCTTTATCAAGGTGCTTTTTTATATAATTATACGCCCGCTCTCTTATGGCTGAAGATATGCAGTAGGTTTTTATCTCTGTTCGTCCCGGCGGCATTTCATCCAGCACCGATACCTTTAAGTCGCCGTATATTGCTAAAGAGAGCGTGCGTGGTATGGGAGTCGCCGACATAACATACAAATGCGGATTTTGTCCCTTTGATATGAGCGAAGCACGCTGCTCTACTCCGAACCGGTGCTGTTCGTCGGTTATGACTATGCCTAAGTTTCTGAACATAATATTGTCATTAAGCAGTGCATGTGTACCGACTATAAAATCTATTTCGCCGGTCGCAAGCTGCTCATATATTATTTTTTTCTCTTTAGCCGTGGCAGATCCAAGCAGCAGCGCCGACTTTATCCCTGTTCCCCTGAAAAATTTAAGAAACGAGCGATAATGCTGTTCGCATAATATCGCCGTTGGAGCCATGAACGCTGCCTGCATACCGTTTTTTATGCAGGTATAGCAAACCGCGGCGGCGGCGGCCGTCTTGCCGGAGCCGACGTCGCCCTGAAGCAGTCTTTTCATCGGTACACCCGTTTGCATATCTGCTACTGCTTCTGCAGCGGCACGGCGCTGGGCGGATGTAGGCTCAAATGGAAGCTTATCAAAAAATTCACGCGTATAGTCTATTTTTACTACCGGCGCGTTTAGCTCGGACTTAGGCTGCCCAATAAGCTTTATACCAAGCTGCATTGTCAGCAGCTCTTCAAAAATCAGACGATATCTTGCGTCGTCCAGCGCCCCTTGCGATGCCGGAAAATGTATGTTTTTATATGCTTCTTTTATATTGGTAAGTCTGTGCTTTTTAATTATATCTTCAGGTAATGACTCATGTATCTCAGCATCGCTTAACGCCTGCTTTACTGCATAAGCAATTATTCTCGATGAAATGCCGTCTGTCTGTCTGTATACAGGGCGTATAATTTGCTCGCTTACAGGCAGCACTTCCGGCGCCGACATCTCCCTTTGCAGGAAATTAGCCGTCACCCTGCCGTAAAATAGATGCTCGCTTCCCATTTTTAGAGAGGCCGCGGCATATTTATTGTTAAAAATAGTTATATTCACACTGCCGCTGCCGTCGGACGCTTTGGTTTTATATATTACCATGTTTTTTCTTATTCTGTGCTCTGCCACCGGTGCAGTGATTTTCGCCTTTATGCAATATTTCTGTTCCGGCAGCGTTTCGCCTATATTTACTGGATTTGTCAAATCATCATAATATCGGGGATAAAATGTCAAAAGGTCGTAAATAGTGTTAACGCCCAGTTTTGAAAACAACTGAGCGCGCTTTTCTCCTATAGATTTAAGTTTGGTTATACTATCGTTAATATTAAGCATTTTAACCTCTCCGGTCGCTTATGGCCGCTCTTTTAAAAAGTTAAATGTAACGCTGATGTCATCTGCCGCCGAGTGCCAGATTTTGCAAATTACATATACTTTAGCAAAATCCGCAGCCGCGGCAAATCAGGATGTAAACTATTTTAACTTATTAACTTCCGACACACATATGCCAATACATAATTGATATTCAATTATAACAGTTAAAACATAAAACTATAAATCTTTGCGCATGATATAATCTGTCTGTTCATCGTTACCTACAAAAAATGAGTGTGAACCAATTTTATAAAAGCCATGCTTTTTATAAAACGAAATAGCCTTTAAATTATTTTCCCAAACGCCGAGCCAAATATATTTTTTCCCAAGCGTCCGCGCCGTGTCGGCCGCCTTATCTATAATATATCCGCCAAGTCCCATGCGCTGATATCCGCGTTTTATATATATTCGCTCTATTTCAAGCGAGGTGCTGTCATGCAGGTCAGTTTGCGCCGATGCTTCATTTATTTTAAAATAGCCCGCCAGCTCGCCATCACAATATAAAAACATAAACTTAGAGTATTTATTCAATAACTCAGCGCCAAGCTTGTCCGCATTATATGCGTTGTCTAAAAATATCTGAAGCTGCTGCGGAGAATTAGCATCGGCGAACGCATCTTTAAATGTCCTGCAAGATATTTGCTGAAGTGTATTTATATCCTTAAGCGTGCATTCTCTCAGTTCGAGTTTCAAATTTATTCCCTCTCCATTTTTTAATTATCAACGGCAATATTAAGCATTAATACAAAAGCGCCGCAAAAATGCACCTGAATTAAGGCTGCCGACTAAAACAGCCATATAAAATCAACAGGTCATAAACGACGCCCCAAAATTAAAATATATTGAAACTTTTTAACTTTAAACAAGCTTATTCCGTCCAAATTATATAGTAATATACCGGCTGACCGCCGTTTACTACTGTGATGTCGGCACTGTCACCAAACTTCTGACTGAGCATTGCGCTTATTTCTTCCGCCTGTTCCTCAGTGGTATCGCTGCCGTAAATAAGCGTTATTGACGAATGATATTTTTTAAATATCGTTTTTGCAAGGCGAAGGACTGCTTTGGCCATATCTGTACCGGTAAATATAAGCTTAGAGCCTTCCATAGCCAGTATTTCGCCCTTCTTTATGCTATGTCCGTCATACTCACTGTCACGTGCGGCATAGGTTATCTGTCCTGTACCGATATTCTGCGCCGCTTTATCCATTGCCATGGCGTTTATATCCACATCCTCGCCCTCGTCAAAGGCAAGCATAGCTGAAAGGCCCATCGGTATCGTCTTAGTATTAAGCACTATTACATCTCGGGTGGCAAGGCTTACCGCCTGCTCCGCCGCCATGATTATATTCTTATTGTTAGGAAGCACAAACACCGTCTGTGCCGGCGTTGCTTCTATTGCTTTCAGAATATCATCAGTGCTCGGATTCATCGTCTGACCGCCGGTTACAACTTTATCGGCGCCAAGGTCCAAAAACAGCTGCTTTAGTCCATCTCCTGCCGCAACACATACAAAACCATATTTATTGGCCGGAGGCACTGGCTGCATATCTTCGGCATCAGCCTCTGCCGGC